>NZ_JBHZAG010000094.1:0-36144 GCF_042754125.1 Amycolatopsis sp. NPDC059235 | reverse complement strand
GTTCACCCGGCCCGGGGGGCCGTGCGCACTGCCCCTCCGCACGTCGACGCGATCCCGCGTGGTGGGCGGGTTGGGGAGTCGGGGGGTTGGGGGTTGGGGAGCAGGTAGGGGTGCGGGGTTGGGTGGGTTAGTGGGGTTGGGTGAAGGGGGACAGTGGGTTCCAAAGGCCGTTGCAGCGGTGTTGCTTCGGGATTTCTGTTGTTGGCTGGCTGTCTCCTGCTGCGTTGAGGGACATCACGACGGGGTTGTTCTCAGTGAAGGGGTCCCATTTCGGAGTGCCGTCCACGGTGGGGTTGCCGGTGCGGGCGAAGCCGGTCCATTGGGCCAGCAGTTGGTCGGAGAGCACCTTTTGGTTGGGGGTCAGCTTCATGCCTGGCGGCGGGGTCAGCAGCATTCCCTCGGCTACGTGGTACGCGCCGTTCGGCTTGGTGGGGTCCAGGAAGAACGCGGGCGGCACGTCGGTGTCGTCCATTTCGTAGGCGAAAACCGGGATGTGCCGCGACATCCGCTCGTCGTTCAGCACCGCGGGGCAGACTGAGTTGGAGTCGGCCACGATGGTCCGGAAGGCGAGGAACGGGGCCGGGTTCGGGAATCGTTTCAGCGGATAGAGTTCGCTGACCTCCTTGGCGTGCTCGCCGTACTGCTGCGCCACCAGTTTGCGGTAGTCCTCCGGGGTCGCGGCGGACGGCAGCTGGACCTCGTCGCGGGCCACGCCGTGCATCAGCGCCACCTTGTTGACCCGGCCCTTCGCGAACGCCTCCCCCGGCGACAGCGTCAGCGTCGTCCCGTTCACGATCGGCGCGATCGTGCCGCTGTCCGGCTTCATCCCGTTGCCCGCCTGCTTCAGCAGAGCCGCCACCGGCAGCTTGCGCAGGCACGCACCGGCGTCGGCCCCGCAGCCGAGCGCTTTCGCGAACCGCGCCCCGGCCTGCTGGGCCTGCTCCTCGTCGGGCAGATCAGCCTTGCAGTCCTGCGGCTGCCACTGGATGTCCGTGCCCAGCAACGAGTTGTACTCGCCGTTCTGGCTGATGCCGCGCTGGAACAACCCCGCCGCGGTCGGCGAGACGGTGTGGTCGCAGACGCTCGACCCGCCCGCGGAAGCACCGTAAATCGTGACGTTGTGCGGATCCCCGCCGAACTTGGCGATGTTGCGCTGCACCCAGCGCAGCGCGGCCTGCTGGTCCTGCAGCCCGTAATCGCCCGCGTGCTCGCCGTACGCCGCGTGCGCCAGGAACCCGAAAATCCCGAGCCGGTAGTTGACCTCGACGCTGATCACGTGCCCCTCGGTCACGAGCCGGCTCGCGTTCTGCGCCTGCAGCAACAGGAATCCGCCGCCGTGCAGTTGCACCATCACCGGAAGCTTCCCGTGCCCGGGGTTGGCGGGCACCCGGACGTTGAGGTTCAGGCAGTCCTCGGTCTCCGAACCCGGGCCGAGGCCGGCCGGCTGCGGGCACGCGTTGCCCGGCGCGGTCGCCTCGAACGGCTTGGTCCATTTCGCCGGCCGCTGCGGCGGAGCCCAGCGCAGGTTGCCCACCGGCGGCGCGCCGAACCGGATTCCTTCCCACGACCGGACGTCCTTGCCGGCGATCCCGCACACCGGGCCGTCGTCGGTCGGCACCGTCGTGTTCGGCGAGCACGCCGGCGGCGGCGCGGCCTCGGCCCGCCCGCCCGCCACGGACGCCGAACCGGCCAGCGACGACGCCGCCAGGGCGACCGCCGCCAGCGCGACGCCTGCCTTCCCGTCAAGTCTCATCCGTCCTCCTTCGCTCCTGCCTGGCCGGGAGAACGCGGCGGCGGACGCGGGACACGACGAGCGGCATCCACGCACCGAACAGGCGGCCTGCCGGCATGGGCTCGACCTCACCGGCGGCCGTTTCCCGGCCGCCGTCGCGAGAACGCCCGCGGACCGCTCGTTCCCGCCGCACTCCAGTCTGGGCGGCGCGGGAAAAGGCACAACCTCCGTTCGGTCGCGCGGGAACTGTCAAATTCCCGGGCAGAATGGTCTTTGTCAGGGATAAGGGATACGGAATGGCCGCCGAACCGCGTCCCGTGGCCCGCTCGAGAGTTCGGTCGGCGAATGCGGTTAATCCGCGGGGCGCGGAGGGCGAAATCCGCGGGAATATGCGCGCGAAACCGGACCACGCCCGGCTTTTTGTCCGATTCGGGTCTCCCGCCCTTCGAGAGGCCCTCCGAATCGGGTCCTCCGGCCCTGCCCGCCGGGACCGGCGCGTACCTACCTTGGGCAGCACCTCGAAGACAAGTTCCGGCAAACCGAGGTGTGGCGTGTGCGCTCGGCTCGAATGGCGTCTGGTCTGCAGCTGCGTGTTCCTTTTGTGCGCGCTCGGCCCGGCATTGCCGATACGGCTGTTCGCCTGGGCACTGACCCTCGCGACCGGCGCGGTGCTGGTGTGCGCGATCCGTCCGGGAAGCGTTTTCCGCAAACCCGAACTGCGGAGAAAACTGCTCACCGCCGCCGCGGCCGGAATGCTCGGAATGCTCCTCGGCTGGCTGGTGCACGCGGGCGGGCTCGTGGCGTCCGCGGCCGGTCTCCTGATCGTCGTGCTGCTGATCAGCTGGACTGCCCGGTTCGCCGGACGCCGCACAGCGTCCGCGCGGACACTGCGAGCGGCGAACGCGCGGATCAGGCCTCGGTCAGCAGGATTGCCCGCCCGGCAAACTGCGCAGCGGACGATCGGCGGCGGCGTTCCATTGCAGCGCCGCGTTCAGTTGCCGGTCGGACAGGCGGGCCTGGCGGGCGAGTTCGGGCAGCGACGCCTGCAGGGCGGCCCGGCTCGCCTGGCACAGCAGGCCGAACCACCACTGCTCGTCGACCCAGTCGCCCCGGGCCTTCTCGACTAGCTGGGCCATGTGCTCGTCGCCGCAGGCGTAGATCAGCCGCTGGCCGTGGCCGGCGAAATCGGCGGAATCGACGCGCGAGGAATCGGGGACGAGCGCGGTCTGCAGCTTCCCCGGCGGGATCTGCTCGCCGCAGCGCTCGCACGTTTTCCTGCGCCGGGTACGGAAAACTGCTTCGGGGGACGAAAGCGACATCAGGCACTCCGGACTATCGGCACGGGTTCCATGTCGCAGATGTCAGAAAGCCAGGGGCCAGGGCACGCGGCATCTGCACTCGCCCAGGCAGGGTCCCCGTCGGCACCCTCCCGGGAAACCCACAGTAACGGCGGCTCGCGGGCCTTGCCAAGACGTCCGTCCGGGCTGTCCGCACCCCGCCGCGCCACCGGACCGGTGCACGGAGCGAGGCCGTTACGGTCATTCCGGGTGGTTTCCCGTGCGCGGCGGGTGACGACCGGAAGCTCAGTCCTCGCCGAGAACCTGTTCCGGCGGAAGTTCGCCGCGCACGACCGCCTCGGCCACCTCGCTCAGCCGTTCGTTGTGCGCGCGGCTGTAGGCGCGGAGCCGGTCGAACGCCGCGTCCATCTCCACCCCGCCGGCGTGCGCCAGCACGCCCTTCGCCTGCTCGATGACGACCCGGCTGTTCAGCGCGTGCTGCAACTGCTCGGTGAGCAGTTCCCCGCGCCGGATCGCGCGCTCCTGCAGGATCCCGATCGTCGCGATGTCCGCCAGCGCCCTGGCCACGCCGAGCGACGACCCGGCCAGCGGGCTGGGGCCGCGCCCGAACAGGTTCAGCGTGCCGATCACCTGCCTGCGCAACCGCAAGGGCAGCGCCTGCACGGACTGGAAGCCCGCCGCGGACGCCTGCCGCGCGAATCGCGGCCACCTCGCCGCCTCCGCCGAGAGGTCCTCGACGCGCACCGATTCGCAGCTGCGGTAGGCGTCCAGGCACGGCCCCTGCTCGGTCTGCAGCTGCAGCAGCTCCAGCATCCGGCTGCTCTCGTCCGACGACGCGACCACCTCGAGGCCGCCGCGCTGGTCGGCGAGCAGCAGCCCGGCGGCCGAGGCTCCGAGCAGCGAGACGCAGTACCTCGCGAGCCGGTGCAGCATGTCCGCCACGTCGTATTCGTCGACCAACGTGTCGGCCATGTCCACGAACGCGCGCAACAGCTCGTTCTCGCCGGACGACGTCACCGCGCCGGCGAACCCGTCGCTCATCGGTCTCTCTCCCTCCCATGGGCGGGCTTCCCGCGCCCAGCTCGCGCGGAATCCCGCCGTCGGACAGCTTTCATGCCTCGATCTCCCGCGGGTGCAGCCGCCGCGCGACGAGGTCTCGCGCGACGTCGTCCAGCAGCCTCCCCCGGGAATACGCGTACGCCCGCAGCCGGGCAAGTGCCTGTTCCGCGGGAATGGCGAACTCCGCGAGCACGATCCCGGTGGCCTGGTGCACCACCGCCCGGTCCCGGACCATCGCGCCGACCGCGCCGCCTGGGGTTTCCCAGGCCACGCCCGCGGTAACCACTGCCAGCAAGGCGCTGGTAACCAGGTCCGTCCCGCGCAGGATCGTCGCCAGTTCCGCCGCGGAGAGCCATCCGGGAGCCCGCCGGTAAGCGTCCATCGCGCCGAGCTTCACCGCGCCGCGCCGCAGCGGAAACGCGAATATGCCTCCGATTCCGGCCAGTCCGGCTTCAGCGCCGAACACCGGCCACGACGCGGGGAGATTCCGGGACAGATCCGGAACCAGCACCGGCCGTCCGGTCGCGAACGCTTCGAAGGACGGGCCCTCGCCCAGGCTGAACTGGAGCGTGTCCAGATGCTCGACCACCTGGTCGCTGGCCAGCACGAGCACGCGCTGGCTGCCCTCGACGATCAGCGAAACGGCGGCCCCGTCCACCGGCATCAGTTCCGCCACCGCCCCGCACACCTCGGCCAGCGGCGCGGTGACGTCGCGGCCTTCGCGCAGCGCGGCGAGCAAATTCGACAGCATGGGCGACACCGCCTCCGCGAAATCCCCGACTCCCGGCACTGCCTGATTCACCGCCTCCCGCGACTTCGGAACCAGCCGGGTTCCGCGGCAGAGCCGGACGGCTTTCCCACCCTACTCCGGGCCCGGCTTTCCGCCGAAGCGGCCTCTGCCCCGGAAGAGTCCGCAATGGACAGTCGGGCTTCCCGGGACTGGATGATCCACAGTGGACATTCGGGCTGCGCGATCCGGCGTGCGAGAACGGCCCGCAGCCGCGGACGTCCGCCGGGGCGGCGGTGACCTCCGGCCCTATCCGGGCCCGCGCACGGCGCCGCACGATCGGCCCTGGCGTCCGAGGAGGGGACACGGCTGATTCCCCGCGGCGGAATGCGAAGGCGCGCAGAGGACTTCCGGCCCTTTCCTTCCCCGGCGGGGCCTGCGACGGTGAACCCGGAACGGAGCTGACATGACCGAGACCCCGCAGCAGTGGACACTCGCCATCGCGTTCGACCGGACCGTGCACTACACCCGCGCCCGGGCGGTGCTGCGAACCGCCGACGGGGACGAGTTCGCCGGCGTTGGCCTCGCGCACAGCGCGGCCGAGGGACGCGGGCTCACCCACGTGGCCGGATATCTCGCCGCCGGACGGGCTTTGTGCGACCTCTCCCAGGAACTGCTGGAAGCGGTCGTCATCGACGTGGACGCCGAACTGAACCAGCTCAGCGCCGCGATCCCGGCGAGCCGGTCCGCCGGCCACCGGCCGGACGCGCTCCCCGCCTGAGCCGCCCGCGGATTGCCGAGCCCACGGGCGACCCCGGCCGTGCGCTGGACGCCACCGCAGACTGCCGTCACCCAGGTCAGCGCAACGGACCCCGACGCCCGGGCGCGCTTCGAGCCCGGGCCTCCGGCGGATTCCCCCGCCCGCCGGGCAAATTCCTCCGCACCTGCCGGATACCGTCCTCCGGGTCAGCGCAACGGCGCCGACCAGTCCAGCCGCACCCCGCCGCCCGGACGCGCTTCGAGCGCGAACTCCCCGCCCGCCGACTCCGCGCGCTCCCGCAGGTTCCCCAGCCCGCTCGGCGCGACGCCCTCCGGCAGCCCTTTCCCGTCGTCGGTCACCGAAATCCGCACCACCTCGTCCCGGACCGCGACCGAAACCGACAGCGCCGACGCGTCCGCGTGCCGGACCGCGTTGCTCACCGCCTCGCGCACGACCGCTTCCACGTGCTCGGCGAGCTGGGCCGGCACCGCGTCGAGCGGGCCGGCCATGCTGACCGCCGGGTGCAGCGGCGCGTCGTCGGTGAGCTCCGCGATCGCGTCGTGCAGCCGGTTCCGGAGCCGGATCTCGCCGGCCGCGCCGCCGTGCAGGTCGAAGATCGCGGTGCGGATCTCGCGCACGATCTCGTGCATCTGGTCGATGCTCTCCTGCAGCCGCCGCTGCAGCTCGGGGGTTTTCGTCCGGCGCTGCGTGCTCTGCATCGCGAGCCCGACCGCGAACAGCCGCTGGATCACGTGGTCGTGCAGGTCCCGGGCGATCCGGTCGCGGTCCGACAGCACGTCCCGCTCCCGCGCCGCCCGCTGCTGCGCCGCGAGTTGCAACGCCAGCGCGGCCTGGTCGGCGAACGACGCGAGCACCGGCAGCTGCGCCGTCTCGAACAGCGCGGATCCCGGATCCCGCAACGCGATCAGCACCCCGGAGGTGTGGTCGCCCGCGCGCAGCGGCACCACCAGCGCCGGGCCCCGGCCGCGGTCGCGCAGCAGCGCCAGTTCGGCCATCCGGCGCGGCGTCCGGTCCCGGAACACCGCGCCCGGCACCGTCCCGGCGACCGGTATCCGCAGCCCGGTCAGGTTTTCGCCGCCGCCCGCGCACACGGTGACGGTCAGCTCGGCGGGAACGGAGTCCCCGTCCTCGTCGACGTCCAGCCTGCCCGTGCCCGGCAGCGCGAGCATCGTGACGTCCGAACCGGTCAGTTCCAGCGCGCGGCCGGCGATCAGCTCCAGCGCGTCCACCGGGTCCGTGCCGCCGAGCAGTTCCGTGGTCACCTCGCTGGTCGCGCCGAGCCAGCGCTGCCGCAGCCGGGTCTGCTCGTAGAGGTGCGCGTTCTCGATCGCGATCCCGGCCGCCGCGGCCAGCGCCTGCACGATCACCTCGTCGTCGTCGGTGAACTCCGCCCCGTCTTTCTTCTCGGTGAGGTAGAGATTGCCGAACACCTCGTCGCGCACGCGGACCGGGACGCCGAGGAACGAGTGCATCGGCGGATGGTTGGCCGGGAAGCCGACCGACGCGGGATGCGCGGAGATCTCCGTCAGCCGCAACGGTTTGGCGTCGTCGATCACGAGCCCGAGCAGGCCGTGGCCTTCCGGGAGGTGCCCGATCCGCGCCCGCGTCTCGGCGTCGATGCCCAGGTACACGAACTCGGCCAGCGCGCCGTCGTCGCCGAGCACGCCCAGCGCGCCGTAGTGGGCCTCGCCGAGTTCCACCGCGGCCCGCACGATCCGGCGCAGCGTCGCGTCCAGTTCGAGCCCCGACGCGACGGCCAGCACGGCTTCGAGCAGGCCGTCCATTTTGTCCCGGGTGCCGATCAGGAGTTCGATGCGTTCCTGCAGGTCGCGCAGCGTCTCCCGCAGCCGCAGCTGCGACAGGGTTCCGGACAGCTTCCGGCTGCCCTCTCCGGTTTCCGGCATCGGACCTGCTCTCGGCGCTCGGCGTCCTCAGACAGATGACTTTCGCCCCTGTGCGCCCCCGCCCGGCGGACGCATGCTGAAGCGGAGAACCACGCACGACACAGTGTCCCGCGTTTCGCGGTCTCGGGGAGAAGGATGACCCTTCAGGTGGCGCCGTCCGGCCTGCTCAGCGCCGACCAGGTGGTGTCGGTGCTGCGCTGCGCCACGCTCGCCCCGTCCACGCACAACACCCAGCCCTGGCTGTTCAGCGTCGGCCCGGCGGGCATCGAGGTGCACGCGGACGCCGACCGCACGCTGCCCGTCGCCGACCCGGACCGGCGCGAGCTGCTGCTGTCCTGCGGTGCGGCGCTGTTCAACCTGCGCACCGCGATCCACGCGACCGGCGTCCACCCGGCCACCAGCTACTTCCCCCGGCGCGGCGATCCCGACCTGCTCGCCCTCGTGCGCCCGCGGGCCGCCGCCGCGACCGACCGCAAGCTCGCCTCCCTGGCCGAGGCCATCCCGCTGCGGCACACCAACCGCACGCCGTTCACCGCCAAACCGGTCCCCGGCGGGGCGCTGGGCGCGCTGCGGCACGCCGCGGAGGTCGAACACGCTTGGCTGCCGCGGCTCGACGAGGACCAGCTCGCCGGGCTCAAGGAGCTGATCCGCGAAAGCCACCGCCTCCAGACGCAGGATCCGGCTTTCCGGTCCGAATGGCAGCGCTGGACCGGCCGCGGACGCAACCGGCGCGACGGCGTGCCGTACGCCGCCGGAGGGGCCGTCACCGCCGACGACACCTGGGTCCTGCGCGATTACGGCGGCGGCTCGCGCGCCCCGGGCGCGGCCCCGCTGGTCGTGGTGGTCGGCACGTTCGCCGACCTGGCGATCGACCGGCTCCGCGCGGGACAGGCCATGCAGCGCGTCCTGCTCACCGCGACCGCCCGCGGAATCGACGCCTCGTTCATCTCCCAGCCGGTCGAAGTGCCCGCGATCCGCGCCCGGCTCCGCGATCTGCTCGGCGGCGGGCTCTGGCCGCAGATCGTGCTCCGCCTCGGCTACGGCGCCCCGGTGCCCCGGACGCCGCGCCGCGCGCTGGAGGACGTGCTCGTGACTCCGTCCCCGCTCAGCGTCTGACCGTCCGGCCGACGCGGACGGCCGGGCAGTGCTGTCGGCTGGGGGTTCTCCGAACCAGCGATTGACTCCGGCCGCCGGCCCCACCTCGACCACGGCGTCTCTCCTGTCGCGAACACCCCGCCGCACACCGAAAAACTCTCGCGTTCTCCCTCGCCGCTCAACGGCTAGCCCGGCCGATGCGGGCGGCCGCGCAGTTCCGTCGCGAGCACCGCCGCCTGCGTGCGCCGTTCCATGCCCAGCTTCGTCAGCAGCCGCGACACGTAGTTCTTCACCGTTTTCTCCGCCAGGAACATCCGCTCGGAGATCTGCCGGTTCGTCAACCCCTCGCCGATCAACGCCAGCAGCGTGCGTTCCTGTTCGGACAGCTGCGACAACGGCCCCCGCTGTTTTTCCGCGCTGTCGCGCAGTTTCGCCATCAGCGCGGCCGCCGCGTGCGCGTCCAGCAGGGATTTCCCCGCGCCGACGTCCCGGACCGCCGAGATCAGGTCGATGCCCTTGATGTCCTTGATCACGTACCCGGCGGCGCCGGCGAGCACCGCGTCGAGCATCGCCTGTTCGTCGGTGTAGGAGGTGAGCATCAGGCATTTCAGGTCCGGCGACTGCGTCCGCAGCTCGCGGGCCAGTTCGATGCCGTTGCCGTCGGGCAGGCGCACGTCGAGCACCGCGACGTCCGGGCGCAGCGCCGGAATCCGCGCCAGCGCCTGCGAAACGTCGCCTGCCTGGCCGACCACGGCGATCTCCGGGTCCTCCTCCAGCAGGTCGGCGACCCCGCGCCGGACCACCTCGTGATCGTCCACCAGGAATACCCGCAGCATCGGTCCTTCTCCCACCTTGGGTTCGTGCGTCGAGAGTACGGCGCTCCGGCGCTTCCGGAAGTCGTCAATCCTCCGGCGGCGGCGGGGTTTTCACCGGCACGGACCAGCTCAGCCGGGAACCGCCTGCCACGGTCAGCGTCCCGCCGCGGCGGCTCGCCTGTTCGGCGAGCGCGGCCAGCCCGGGCGCGGCGGCCACCGCGAGGTCGCCCGCGCCCTCGTACCGGACGGTCACCGTCGTCCGCTCCGCTTCCGCCTGGATCTCGACCTCCACCGATTCGGCCGAAGTGTGCCGGGAGACCAGCCGCAGCGCGTCGGCGAGCAGCGGCACCACGACGTCCGAGGGCACCGGATCGAGCTTCCCGGTCAGCTGCGTGGACACCGCCAGCCCCAGCTCCTCGCGCGCCTGCGCGAGCACCCGCAGCACCTGGTCGCGGATCGGCTCCGGTCCGGGCGGAAGGACGTCGTCCAGCCGGAAAACGGTCTGCTGCACGTGATTGATCACGTCGTCGAGGTCGGCGATCGTCGCGCGCAGCCGGGCCGCGACCACCGCCGATTTGGCGAGCCCGGCCGTGGTCTGCAGCGACAATCCGGTGGAGTAGAGCCGGTTCAGGATCTCGCTGTGCAGCCGCGCCGCGATCCGGTCGCGTTCGTCGTGCAGCGCGGCGTCCTCGCGTTCGGCCCGCGCCTGCGCCAGTTCGAGCGCCACCGCCGCCTGGTCGGCGAACCAGGCGGCGATCTCCAGGTCGTCGGAGGTGAACGCCGGGCGGCCGGCCAGCCGGGAGACGGTCAGCACCCCGGCCACCTTCCCGTTCCCGGCGAGCGGCACCAGCATCACCGAATCGAGGTTCAGGCTCAGCACGGAGGGCACCGACAGCCGCGACAGCTCGTCCGGCCACGAACCGATTCTCGGCTCGCCGCTGGCGAAAACCGTGCCGGCCACAGTGGACTCGGTGAGCAATTCCCGGCCGGCCAGCTGCTCCGCGCCCGCCCCGACCGCGCGTTCGACGAAGAGGTAGCCCTCCCGCTCCGCCGGGCGGGTCACCGAAACCAGGTCCGCGGACGCGAGCGCCCGCGCGTAGTCCACGACGCGGCCCAGCGGATCGCCGAGGTCCGCCGACAGCAGTTCCCGGGTGACCGCCGCGGACGCGCGCAGCCACTCCTGCTGGTTCCGCGCGGTCTCGTACAGCCGGGCGTTCTCGATCGCGCTGCCCGCCGCCGCGGCGAGCGCGAGCGCCAGCTGTTCGTCCTCCTCGCTGAATCGGCCGTGCCGCGCCTCGGCGAGATAGAGGTCGCCGAAAACCTCGCCGCGCACCCGCACCGGGACGCCGAGGAAGCTCGTCATCGGCGGATGTCCCTCGGGGAACCCGGTCGAGCGGGGATCGTCCTGCAACCGGTCCAGCCGTACCGGACGCGGGTCCTCGACGACCGCGCCGAGCAGGCCCTTGCCTTCGGGCAGCCTGCCGATCCGCGCGACCGCCTCGGCGTCCATCCCGGTGTGCACGAATTCGGACAGCCGCCCGTCCGGCCCGATCACCCCCAGCGCCGCGTACCGGGCGCCGACCAGTTCGCACGCCGCCTCCACGAGCCGGCGCAGCAGCGCGGGCAGCGCGAGGCTGCCGGTGATGGACTGGGTCGCGCGCAGCAGCCCGCGGAGCCTGCCCTGGGTGCTGATGACCTCCTGGGCGCGCTCCACCAGCTCGCCGAGGAGCTGGTCCAGTTCCATCCTCGGCTGATCGGGGAACGTCAGCCTCGCTTGTTCGGGTGTGTCCCGCTGGTTCACCCCGGCTCCCGCCCGTCCGGCGCTGCCGTCCGGTCCGCGCGGCGCCACTGGAATTCAGTCTTGCGGCTCGCGCGAGCGGCCGTCAAGCGCGCGAAAAGGGGCCGGCGGCGATTTTCGGCGCTGCACGGGAAAACGGGCGTGCCGGGTTCTCTCCCGGCCGGGAAATCACGCCGGGAACTGTCGCGGCCGCACCCGGCCCGGCCGCCGCGATTGCCTTGGCCGAGCGGCGGAAGCGGGCGCGTCCGGCGGTGCGCGGCAAGGCCGAACGGAGTGGTTGCCCTGCCCCGGATCCGCGCCGCGAACGGCGGCGGAATGGTTCTTCCGGCGGAAATCCCGATCTTCGGACCGGTCCGGCGGAATTGCCGTTGCGCCGTCCGGGCATTCCCGCTGATGCCGCGATTGTTGTCATTTCGCCAGCTGTCGGCGCGGCCGGTCAGCGGCGTGCCTCCGGCCGGACCACGAGGACCGGGCACGAGGCGTGGTGGATCAGCGCCTGGCTGGTCGACCCCAGCTGCATCCCGGCGAACCCGCCGCGGCCGCGGCTGCCGACGACCATCAGCTGGGCCCGCTCGGACTCGTCGAGCAGCACCTGGCGCGGCCGGTCGCGGACCAGTTTCCGGCGCACCTCGACGTCGGGGTACTTCTCCTGCCAGCCGTCGAGGCGGTGCGCGAGCAGCCGTTCCTCGACCGGCTGGCGGCGGGTCTCCCGCTCGGGGACCGGACGCGCGGTGCGCTCGATCGCGTCGCACACGACGTCGGCCCAGGCGTGCACCGCGACCAGCGGGACCCGCCGGAAGCTGGCCTCCTCGAACGCCGCCGCGATCGCCGCCTCGCTGTTCGGGCTGGTGTCGACGCCGACCGCGACCGGCCCGTCGAGCGGAACCGGGCCGTCGCCGCGGCGGCCCCGGACCACCGCGACCGGGCAGCCGGCGTTGCTCACGACGGCCGCGGTCGCCGCGCCGGCCAGCATGCCGGTGAACCCGTCGGTCCCGGTGCGGCCGAGCACGACCATCCGGGCCTCCCGGGACCGGTCGATCAGCAGGGCGGGCGCGGAATCGGTGTAGACCTCGTTGCGGACGCGGAGCGCGTCGGCCGCCAGGTCCTCCCCCGCAGGCGCGAGGAGCCCGCCGTCGGCGGGCGCGTCCTCGAAAAGCGGTCCGGGCCCGGCGAATCCGGCGGGCACCGCGGTCTGCAGGCAGTGCACGAGCTCCAGCTCGAGGTCGCGGCCCGCGGCGAGCCGGGCGGCCCACCGGACCGCTTCGGCCGCGCCGTCCCATCCGCCGATCCCGACGAGCACCGTGCGGTTCCGGCCGGTCATCTTCCCGTCCCGTCGCCGGCCGGGTCCGCCGCCACCACGCCGGGCACCGCGAGCGCCAGCAGCTTCGCGACGTCGCGGTCGGCTTCCTCGTCGTAACGATCGGTGATGCGCACGATCCCTTCGTGCACCTCGACTTTCCAGCGTCCGGTCCCGCCGTAGACCTCGAGCCGGTGCCGCACGTCCGCGGCGATCGCGGTGTCGGCGCGGGCGAGCACGCGGACCACGTCGCCGCGCGTCACGATGCCGACCACCCGGGAGCCCTCGACGACGATGGGCATCGCCTGGCTCTTCGCGTCCACCAGCTCCCGGCAGACGTCGGCGAGGTCGGCTCCGGGCGGCATCCCGGCGGCGGGCGAGGTCATCACCGCGCCGACGGTCGTCTCGATCGCGCCCGGGTGGTACGGACGGCGCCGGGACGCCCGCGGCTGTCCCGGGGCCCGGTCGCGGCCCAGCTCGGCCTGGGTGACGATGCCGACGAGCCGCCCGTCGTCGTCCACCACCGGCAGCGCGGGGAAGCCGCGTTCGGCCAGCAGCTCGGCAGCCTCGTCGGCGGAAGTCCACGGACGCACCGTCTCCGCGGGCGAGGTCATCAGATCGCGTGCGCGCATCAGACCCGTCCTTTCCCTGGTACTGGCTCGAAACTAGGCGACCGGCCGGACCGGGCACGCCGGTCCGGAGTCACCGGCGCGAAGGACCAACGTCCTCAGTGCCGCGCCGGGGACGGTTCCCGGCGCGGCGGGAACGCGGGCCCGCTCCGCCGTTCGGCGCAGGGGCGTTCCGTTCGGCCTCGGTGAGCACGACGGCGTCCGGGCCGGGGTAGATCGTCGAGACGTAGCCGCCGAGGAACCAGCGGACCGTGAACGGCGGGCCGCCGTCCGGGGTCCCGACCGCGACGACGCGGCCGTGCCGGTCCGGGAACTCCGCCCGGCCGCTCTTCACCACCAGCCAGTCGCCGGGCTGTGCGCGCATCGCTCCTCCTCGGTTCCGGACGGACAGTTCCGCCGCGACAACGCCATCCGCGGCCAGCGCGAGCGCGGATCGTGACTCCGCCGCCCACCGCCGGCTCCTTCCGGTTGCCGGCGCAGTCGCTCAGCAACTCGCGCGGCCGGAGCCCGGCGGACCAGCAGGTCCACCGGAACGCCGCAGAGCCGGTCGGCCAGCATGCGGGCGCGATGCTCGCGAGGTCGAGTCATGATGTCCCGGGCGCGCAAGGCTTTCCCCCGTTTGCTCACCGGAGCGTCCCGCGCACGACCGCGACCGGGCACGCCGCGTGTGCGAGCAGCCGGTTCCCGGTGGACCCGAGCAGCCCGCCCGTGACCGGTCCCCGGCCGCGGCTGCCGATCACGACCAGCTGCGCGCCCTCGACCGCCAGCAGCGCGCGCCCCGGAGAACGTTCCCGCACCGCCCGGATCCGCACCGCGACCTCCGGGTATTTGTCCGCCCACGCGGTAGTGCACTCCCGCAGCGCGCGGTCCTCCTCGGCAGCCCGGCCCGGCCGGTCGGACCGCCAGGCATGCACCGCGACGAGCGGCACCTGCCTGTTCGCCGCGGCCTCGAAGGCGAATTCCCCGACGCGCTCGTCGGCGTCCACCCCGACCACGACCGCCCCGCCCGCCGCCGCGCGCCCGCGCACGACGACCACCGGGCAGTACGCGCAGGCCGCCGTCCGCAACGCGACCGAGCCGATCGCCGCCCCGCGCAACCCGCCGAGCCCGTGCGAACCCAGCACCACCAGCGACACCGAGCGCGACCTTTCGACAAGCAGGTCGACGGCGAGCCCGGGCCGAGCGACCGGCTGAGTCGCCACCCCCGGCGCCGCCTCCTCGGCGACCTGCGCGGCGCGGCTCAGCCACCGGTGCGCGCGGGCGAACCGCTCGCGAGCCTCCTGGTCCGCGGCCGCGGTTCCGGCTTGGAACAGCTGAAGCAGACAGCCGCGGCGCACCGCTTCGACGGCCGCCCAGCGGACCGCCGCGAGCGAAGCCTCCGGCTCGTCGACCCCGACCAGCACCGCGCCGCCGGGCTTCTTCCGGGACACCGCCGCCTCCCCTTCCCGCCGCCGGTTCCGGCAGTCGCGTCCACGGTGGCCCACCCGGGCGGACTCCGTCAGGGGCCGAAGTCCCTTCCCACAGGGACGAAAGCGCATCTCCGGCGGGGCGATGAGGGGTGGCCGGGTCTTTCGGCCGGGGCCGAACTCGGGGCCGCAGGTGCGGGCGGGACGGTGCCGAAGGTCCGCGGGGCCGCTCCACGGTGGACGGATTCCGGCGGCTGGCGGATGGGGTCGCGGGTCGCCGCCCGCATGGCACGCTGCCGGACTTTCCAGCCAGGAATCGTGCCCAGCGGGCATCCGACGACCGGAGCCGCATCGATCCACTGTGGACAGCTTCCGGCGGCGCCACGGCCGCACAACCGACGCGGAGGGCGACCGGCCCAGTGCCACAAGGCAGGCGCCCGCCGACCGGTATCGATTCATTCCACTGTGGATGGACGTGGACGCGGATCGCCGCCGTGCCCGTCTTCCGGCCCTCGCTCCCCTGCCCGACCCGGCGGCCAAAGCGTCGCCCCGGCACGGGCAGCGGCCACCGTCCGAAAAGGACAGCGGCCGCTCTTCCCGCCGGGCGACGGGGAACCGGGAGTCACCCGGGCGCTCTGCCCGCGGCCGATTCGTCGGACAGGACGATCCGCGCGTCCACTCCCACCCGCAAATGCTCCTTCACCGCCACCACGCCGTCCACGCGGCCGACCAGCGCCAGCATCACCGGGATCACCGGGACGACGCTGCGGCGCTCGACCGTGCCGGTGAGCGACACGACGCCGTCGCGCACCGCGATGTCCAGCGACGCCGGGTCGAGGCACAGCTCCCGGTCCAGGACCTCGTCGCGCACCTCGTCGCGGATCTCGTCGTCCGGCCGCAGGAACAGCCTGCCGAGGTCGCCGCGCGTGACGATGCCGGCCAGGGCGCGGTCGCCGCCGAGCACGGGCAGGCGGTGCACCCGGCTGGCGTTCATCCGCCGGACCGCGCACACGACGTCGTCGTCCGCCCGGACGGTCACCGGCGGCGTCGACATCACCTCGGCCACCGCACCGGGCTTGCGCCGGACGAGGCGTCCGAAGCAGCGGGACTGCCGCCTCGACAGATCGCCGCGCGTGACGAAGCCGAGAACCCGGCCGTCCTCGCCGGCCACCGGCGCGCCGCCCACGCCCCGTCGCTCCAGCACGGCGACGGCGGCTTCGAGGCGCATCCCCGGCTCGACCGCGGCGACGTCGGCCGTCATCACCGCGCGGACCTGGCGGGTTCTCTTCATCTCGGGGCTCCTCACAGCAAGGGATCGGGGCGAGCGTCCGGCAGCGGCCCGCGTTCTTCGGCCGAGCGGGCCGGGACGATGACCACCGGGCAGTACGCCTGCCGCAGGCAGTACTCGGAAACCGAGCCGACGAGCAGGTGCAGCACCCGGCTGTGCCCGTGGCTGCCCAGCACGAGCATCGCCGCGCCCGCGGACGCCCGGACGAGCGCCGGACCGGGTGCGCCGTCGACGGCGGCGGTCCGCACCCGGGCCAGATCCGCGCCGGGGCACGCCTTGGCGACCGTCTCGTCCAGTTCGTGCCGGTACCGGGACGCGATCTCTTCGTGCGAGCGGGAGACTGCCGATTCCAGGTCCGCGAGCAGGTCGAAGGTCCAGGCGCGCAGGACCGCGACCGCCCGGCCGCTCGCCGCCGCTTCGGCGAGCGCCCACCGCACCGCGGCCGCGCTGCCTGGCGAGCCGTCGGCGCCGACGACGATCTCGCGCTCGTCAGCGGCGGTCATGGTCCGCTCCTCACGTCCGGCCAATCCACGCCGCCTGCCGAGCCGTCAACGCCAGCGACGATCACGAGCAGCTCCTCACATCCGGCCGACCCGCGCCGCCCGCCGAACCGTCAACGCCAGCGACGATCACGAGCAGCTCCTCACGTCCGACCAGCCCGAAAGCGGCCGACCGTCCACAGTGGACCAAGCGCTGCCGCGGCCCTACTCGACCTCGATCTTGATCTGCTTCTCGTGCGCCTGCCCGGCCAGCGGCATGGAGATCTCGAGGATCCCGTCGGCGTAGCGTGCGGCCACCTCCGCCGTCACCGCCCCGGCGGGCAGGTGGACCGTGCGGCTGAATCTGCCGTAGGAGAATTCGCTGCGGCCGTCGAGGTGCTTGCGTTCCTCGCGGTCCGCCTCGACGGTCAGCATCCCGTCGTGCGTCGTCACGGAAATGTGCTTCTCCGGGTCGAACCCCGGCAGTTCGGCGCGGACGGTGTAGGTCCGGCCGTCGGTGGACTCCTCGATGCGCACCGGGTTGTGGTCGGCGAACGGCCACGGCCGGTCGAGCCAGGCGGCGATGTTCGGCAGCGCCATCCGGGAACCGGGCAACAGTGACGTCATTGCGCACTCCTCTCTCGGGAACGGTGTCGCCCCTTCAGGAAACCGCTTCCGCCCGCCGCCGCGACGCGGCCGGACTGCCCGAAGCCGAAGGCCGAAAGTCACCGAACTGGCAGGTTCCGACCGGAAACCCCGGGCCGACCGTCCACTGAGGACTCAAGTCAGCGGGCCACCGCCACCGGGCACGCCGCGTGCGCCAGCAGCCAATACCCCGTCGAGCCGAGCAGCCCGCCCGCCACCGGGCCGCGCGCCCGCGCCCCCGCGACGATCAGCTGCGCACCAGCGGAAATCCCGGACAGCGCCCGCGCCGCCGAGCGCACCCGCACGACATGCACGCGCACCGGCACGACCGGATGCTTGCGAGACCACGCGGCCACCTGCTCGCGCAATCCGGCTTCCCGGCCGGGGCGGCCGTCGTGCCACGCGTGCACCGCCTCGAGCCCGGCTCCGCGCGAAACAGCCGCGTCGAAGGCGAACGCGAGCGCGCGCTCGCCGCCGTCGGAGTCGTCGAGGCCGACCACCACCGGCCCGTCCGCCACCGCGCTGCCGCGGATCACCACCACCGGGCAGCGCGCGGACGCGGCCGCCCGCAGCGCCACCGACCCGATCGCCCCGCCGCGCGCCCCGCCGAGCCCGTGCGCGCCCAGCACGAGCAGCCCGGCTTCGTCGGACAGCGCGGCCAGCAGTTCGGCCGCGGTCCCGAGCCGCACGCACATCCGCACCGGAACCGCGGGCGCGGCCTGCCGGGCGGTTTCCGCCGCCTGCCGCAGCAACCGGCGGGCGGGTTCCATCAGGAGTTCGGCGTCGCCCGGCGGTTTCCCGTGCGGCAGCAGGTCCGGGTCGTCGCACAGCTCGGCGTGGAACACCACGAGCCCGGTGCCGCGCCGTCCGGCCTCGACCGCCGCCCAGCGGACCGCCGCGAGCGCGGCCGTGGACCCGTCGACCCCGGCGACCACCGGCCGGCTCACCGCCATCGCTCCTGGTTCTCCTCGCTCCCGCGCCGTTCTCCGGCTCGCCGGCAGAGCGCGGCACCGTGCTTGCCGCGTTCGGCGGGCCGGCCGCGGGCAGCCCCCGACGACGGGGCCCTCCGCTTCTCGTCCATCACATGCCTCCTCCGGCCGGTCACTGGTCGTCCAGCGGCCGACGCTAGGCCGCCGCGGCCCGGCCCCACTGCGGGCGGACGTCCGCGGCGCGAGAGTCTTTGGTCCCAGTGCGAAAGGCGCTGCGGCCCTTCGCACGCGTTCGGCGAGCGGGTTGTGGCTCCGCCCGCTGGCACGGCCTGCGCCGATCAGCGGACGGAACGCCGGAAACCGTTCCGGCACAACGGAATCTCCTCGCTTGCCCCGCCATCCAGCGGACACCTCACCGCCTCGCGCGACGGCACGGTCTGCGCCGACCAGCCGACGTCGCGCCGAAAGCCTAGGCGCGGCAGCGCAATTCCGTCCCGCTCCCCCGCCCCGCGTCCAGCTGACATCCAGCCGAAAACCAGTCCGGCGCGAACACACCGTGCCGCCGCCGATCAGGACATCTCGCCGAAAGCCCCTGCTGTGCCGCACCACCCGCCGCGCCGGGGTTTCGCAGCAGCGGGTGCGGCGTCGACGGCGCGCAGGGTTCCTTGCTACCGGCGGACCTGGCGCGGGGTACTGAGGTCCGTGAAGGGCCCCTTGAGGGAATCAGATTCCCTCAAGGGGCCCTTCACGGACATTGGCGGGGAGCCGGCACCGCGGCTATTCCACCGGACGGCCGGGTTTCGCGCTCCGCCAGTCGGCCGCCACCGTTTCGCGGAGGATTCGCTGCGCCGCCATCCGGGTCGCCTGCAGCGACGAATGCGCTTCCCGCGAATTGAACACCCGGCGCGGGGCCGCCACGCTCAGCGCGGCCACCGCCGTCCCGGTCACGTTGAAGACCGGTACCGCCGCGGCGAGCAGCGCGCCGGGGACGCGCGGGTTGAACGACACCTCGCGCCGCCGGATCTCGCGCAGTTCCGTGCTCAGCCACGCCGGGAGCCCACCGCCGTTCTCGTCCTCGCCGCGGTAGCCGGCGAACACCGCGAACCGCGCGGCGAGGCCGGGATCGAACGCCATCAGCACTCTTCCCGCCGCGCTCCCGGCGAGCTGCGAATCGTTTTCTATCCGTTCGGCGACCGAACAGTATCCGCTGCTGTAGATCAAATGCACGAAATCGACGATATTGCCGCTGGCCACGCCGAGGCCGACCAGATATCCGGTGCGCCAGTGGATATCGATCAGCGAAGGGAGAATGCCTCTTCGCAGGCGCTGCAGTTCCTGGGTCGAACCGGGTCTCGCGAGCCGGCAGACCGCTTCCCCGTGCCGGTAATGGTATCCGGCCCGCACGACCATTCCGTATCCCTGCATCTCGGCCAGCAGCCGGTGCACCGTGCTTTTCGGAAGGCGGGTCGACCGCGAGATCTCGCTCAGCGTTTCGATCCCGCCGGAATCGCGAATGGCGCTCAATATCGAAAGCGCCCGGGGAATCGGCCTGCGCGGCACCACCTGCGTGCAAGCCCACCGAGTGTCTTCGTCGCTCATAGTCACGACCGCAACCTCCACCGAATCCACAAATTCCCTCGTGCGCGCGCCGTCCGGTTCGCCGGGAACCTCGCCCCGCACGCCCTCGGCGCTGTCGCGCGACCGCTGCCCCGCGGTCTCGACGCCGTCTTCCACCCCCGGGCGGCACCGCGCCTCGCTGCCGCCCAGTCTCGTTCCGCCACCCGCTTCTTTCCTGATGCAGTCCTGTTCCCGCGCCGGACGCCTGCGCTTTTATGCTTGCTCAGGAGCGTGTCCGGCACAACCGCACGCACCCGTTCACTGAAACAGATCGCCCCAGTGGCGCAGCGCGTTGGCCTGCTCGCCTCGCCGTGCGATGAGTCCGCGCCCGGAAGCGGACACAACCAGTCACCCTGGGTAGCCGAAGAGTCATCGCACGCCGCAGTGCTCGCAGGCCGTGACAATTGCGCACTCCACTGCTTTTCGTCCGGCGGAGAACCTCGGCGGAACGTCCCCGAAATCCGGCGGGCAATTCGACCGGGACCGAGAATATTCCGGGCACTACCGCGTTTCCGCCGCGCGCGTCATCGGACGCCGGGCGGCGCCGCCGTCGCTTCGGCCCGACCCCCGCGGTCGGCGGGCGGATCCGGCTCCGAAGCGACGATCGACCACGCCGGCCACGGCGGCGGGGTTGGTGCCGCCCGTGCCGACAGCGGGAGAATCAGCGGGCGCCGTCTCCGGTCGCCGCCGCGCCTCCGCCGAAAGACCATACCAGCACCCAGTCGACGGCGAGCGACCAATCGAGGACGCAGAGCAATGTTCCGGCCCACGGGACAGGGCCTTGACTTTCCGGCGGCGAACCGCGAACCGCTGCCACGACGCCCACCGGAACCCGCGGCTCGATTTCCCCCGCTCGCTACGTTTTCCAGAGCAATAGCCTTGGAACACAACGCGATCCGCATACCAGAACGCGAATCCGCAGCGGGCGCACCAGCTTCCCGCCACCCGGGGCACCCGCGCCGGTCACGCCGCTTCCGCTCCGGCGACCACTCGCTCGCACACCCGCAGGATCGTCCGCCGGTCGGCCGCGTGCCAGGGCTGCCCGGCGGAAAGCCGCCGCAGTTCCGCGTCCGGCTCGAAGGCCACCGCCTTGCCGACGCACCGGAACATCTCCGCGTCCGAGGCGGAATTCCCGATCGCGAGGAAGTTCTCCGCGCCGAATCCGGCCGCTTCGGACAGGCACCGCACGAACGCGAGTTTGCCGCCCGCCGCGCCGGGCGCCGACAGAAGACGCCCGGTGAACCTGCCGTCGGCCACCTCCACGACGGCGCCGTGCCCGCCGGACAGCCGCAGGTCGATCGCCGCCTCCTGCACCGGGAAATCGTGATTGCCCGACAGCAGATGGACGCGGTACCCGCTCGCCCGCAGCAGCGAAAGCAGTTCCGGGACAAAGGAAAACAGCTTGCCCCGGCTCGCCCGCCAGGTTTTCTCCGCGGCGAACCGGGCCCGCGGGACCGAAGCCCCTTTCATCGCGAGCGCGTACAGCCGGTAGATCTCGTCCATCAGCCCGGGCGGCGCTTTCTCCTCGGCGGCGAACCGGTCGATCGCCTCCAGGCAGGACAGCCCCGCTTGCCGGTCGCAGGTGCCGTCGTCGAGCAGAACCCGCAGATAATGCCGCGAGGTGTGCCCGGGAAGAAGAGTGCCGTCCAAGTCCAGAATGGCGTATTTCGTCGCGCAGCAGTTCATCAGTCACCCTGATCCGTCGCATCCACGAAAACGGCCCTTCGGGGAGCGCTTTCCGCGATTTATCCGGGCTGACAGTACAGCGGCGCGGGTCCGGGTCCGGCGGTTTGTTCCATGCCCCGGGACACCGCTGTCGCGGGCCGGATCCTGTCCCGGAAACGCGGGAATAATCGGAAAACGGTCCCGGCCCGAGCCGGCCGGACCGGGAGCCGACCGCGTCAGCCGATCAACCGGCGGGCGATCCCGGCGCGGGTCGTGAGGTCGAGTTTGTTCAGCACCCGAGCCACATGCGCGTCCACCGTGCGCGGGCTGAGGAACAGCTCGGCCGCGATTTCCTTCGTCGTCAGCCCGCGCACCACCATTTCCGCCACTTGCCGTTCGCGGCGCGAAAGCGCCGGTCCGTCCGCCGTCGGCCGCGGCTTGCGCCGCCCGGCCAGCCGCCGCTGCACCTTCGTCGTCTCGCGCAGCAGCGCACTGGCTCCCGCGCTCCGGAACACCTCCCGGGCCTCGCCGATCCGCTGGGTCGCGGCGTCGAAGTTCTCCTGCCTGCCCAGCACTTCCGCGACCAGCAGAACCGCGCGGCCGCGGTGCAGCGCCATCGCCGCCCGGCCGAACGCGACCGCCGCGGCCGACGCGTCCGTCAGTGCGGCAGCGAGGTCGGCCTCCGCTGCCAGGACCGTCGCGCGAGCCAGCAGCGCGATGCCGAGATCGCTGTGCAACCCGGTCACCGCGGCCCGTTCCATCGCTTCAGCCGCCCGCCGGCGGGCCTCCGCGGGCGCTCCCTCAGCGAGCGCGACCCGGCAATCCTGCGCCAATCTGGCCACCAGCAACGGATTCTCCGTCCGCTCCATGGGCTGTTCGACGGCTCCGGGCAGCATCCCCAGCTCGAAACCGGCCTCGGCGAGGATGTGCTCCACCGTCCGCCGCCACCATTCGACAGCCGGTCGCGGCATTTTCTCGACCGTCCGCCACTGTTGCTCGGCCGCCGTGCGATCTCCGGTCGCGAGCAGGACCCGCAGCCGGATCGCGGCGGCCATCGGCACGACGTCGTGGTGGCCGAAGCGGGTCGCGGCGCTTTCCGCTTCGGTGGCCGCCTCGGCTGCTTCGGCGAGCCGGCCCAGTTTCCAGAGCACGAAGCCGCGCGCCGAATACAGAAACGGCAGCCCGGCCGCGCTCAGCGGCAGCGCCCGGTCGAGCAGGGCGAGCGCCCGCCGGTCGTCGTCGAGGAAGCTGGAGGCCCAGCACAGCGCGGGCACGGTGTAGAGCACCGAGCGCAGCTCGCTGTCGTCGAGCAGGTCGAAGCCGTCGGCCGCGGCCCGCTGGGCGTGCCGGGCTTCGGCGGTCCGCCCGGCGCAGGCCAGCCCGATGGCGGCGAGCGCCGCGATCGCGGATTGCACGGCGGACCCGGCGCCTGGGTCCGCCGCGGTCCGGCGGAGCCGTTGCTGCGCGCCGTCGATGTCGCCGTCCAGCAGTTCCAGGTGGGCCAGTTCGAGTTGCGCCCGCGCGTCAGACTTGCCCGACGCGGCGATCGCGGCCTCGGCGATCGCCCGCGCGCGCCGGGTCCGGCCGAGCGCGTGCTCGCAGCGGGAAAGCAGCGCGAGCACGCGAGGCGACTCCGGCAACGCCGTCAGCAGCGCCCGCGCCCCAGCCGGTTGACCGGAGGCCAGCAGCGCTTCCGCGCGCAGCACCGACAGGCGGCAGTGCTCGTGGCCGCCGCGCATCCGCTCCGGCAGGTTCGCCACCGCCGCGCCGAGCCAGCGCGCGCACGCCGCCGGATCGGTGCCGAGCACCTCCTCCCCCGCCGAAGCCAGCTCGCCGACCGCGACCAGATCGTGGCGGTACAAGGATTTCTCGAGGTGGTAGGCGCGCAAGGCGAGCGGCGCGTCGAGTTCGCGCAGGTACTCCGCCGCCCGGTGGTGCGCGCCCGCGGCCCAGCCGCGGCCGGCCAGCCGCGCGGCGGCGACCCGGACCAGCGGATGCCGGAACCGCAGCCCCGCGGCCCCGCCGGCCAGCACGCCGCGCCGCAGCAGCCGCTCGATCGCGTGGCCGACCTCGGCCCTCGGCAGCACAGTCATCGCCTGGACCAGGTCCGCGTCGATCGTCGCGCCGCCGCACGCCGCCGCCTGCACGACGAGCCGCTCCGGCTCCGGCAGCGCCGACACCTCGGCGAACAGCACGCGTTCCGCCGGAAGCATCGGCCGGTCTTCGGCCGCCAGGCTGTCGTCCTGTCCCGGCCACTCGCGCGGCGGCAAATCGGCCAGCAGCAACAGGTACAGCGGAATGCGCTCGGCCGCGGCGGCGATCCGCGCCCGCTCGGCGGCGTCGTGCCCGGGCAGCAGCCGCGCGACCTCGTCGTCGGTGAAAGCGGGCAAGGTCACGTAACGGGCCGGGACCCGCTCGGCGTGCAGCAGGCGCGCCAGTGCGGGCTGCTGCCGCCCGTCGCGCACCGACAACACCAGCCGCCGGTCGCTGTCCGGTCTCCGGACCAGCGACATCAACAGCCGCAAGCACTCTTCGTCGGCCCACTGCGCGTCGTCCACGACCACCAGCGATTCCGATCCGAGCACCCGCGCGAGACGGCGCGCGAACCCGGTCCCGGCGGCGGGCACCGCGCACACCGGATCCGGCGCCCGCCGGGCGACTTCGGCCAGCAGCCGGGTTTTCCCGATCCCCGGCCGCCCCTCCACCACGGTCACCGCGGCCGAGCGGTCCAGGCACGCGGCCAGTTCCGCCGACCTGCCGACAAACTCCTTCTCGACCATGCTCTCCCCCTTCGCCCGACCAGCGAATTGCGGTAATTCTACGGATGCTCGCACCCGTTATCTTCCGGTTTTATTTTGAGGCCCGGGACAAACCGGCGAATCAGCCGGGCAAGCGGGAACAGGTTAGTGCCCGCGCCCCGGCCCGGGCTATCGGCCAACAGGGAGAACCTCGGCCGTGCGCCGGGCGCGCCACGAATCTCGCAGGAGGATCGGTGAGCAACAGCGGACCTGGGCGTTTACCACGACCGGGACGAGGGCCGGGCGTTCGATCGGAACGCGCCGCCGGAACGTTACCGAAATGGCCCGGACACTTTCCGCAGCCGAACGGACACACTTCGCCCGCGATTACTCCGGTGATCTTCCGGATCACCATTGGTGAGCGTGCACTCGGAAGTGCGCGCAATACTGCTCCGATCGGCCGAATTGCGCGTCCGGCCGCCGATAACCGCTCAACGGAAAAGCACGCCGAACGGCGGCGGCACAATTGCCCTCACGCGGCGGGACGGCGGCCGGAATGAACGGCAAACAGGTTCTGGTGGCCGGCGCGGGGCTGGCCGGCTCGCTCGCCGCGATCCACTTCGCCCAGCTCGGGCACCGCGTGGAGATCCACGAACGCAGGCCGGACCCGCGCGGCGCCGGCGCGGGCGGCGGGCGGTCGATCAACCTCGGCCTTTCCCAGCGCGGAATCCGGGCGCTGGACCAGGTCGGCCTGCTCGGCCCGGTGCTCGCCGCGGCGGCCCCGATGCGCGGCCGGGTCATCCACCAGCGCGACGGCGAGCTCGATTTCCAGCCCTACGGCTGCTACGAGGACCAGATCCTGCGCTCCGTGCTGCGCGACGACCTCAACCGGATCCTGCTCGGCAAAGCCCTGGAGCACCCGAACGTCAGCGCCCGCTTCGGCGTCACTCTCACCGACCTCGACCGCGGGTCCGCGACCGCGAAACCGGTCTGCACCTTCACCGGCGAAAGTGGTCTATACCATGCTTCCGCCGATCTCGTCGTCGGCGCGGACGGCGCGTTCTCGGCCGTGCGTACCCGGCTGCTGCGCGGCCTGCCCGCCGACTTCCGGCAGCGGGTCCTGCCCTGGGGCTACAAGGAGTTCGCGATCGCCGCCGGCCCGTCCGGCGAGGTGCGCAGCAGCCCGGACGCGCTGCACGTCTGGCCGGGCGACGACGGCCTGATCGTCGCGCACCCCAACATCAACGGCTCGCTCACCGCGACCGTCTTCCTGCCGCTCTCGGGCGAGCGCAGCCTCGCCACGCTCACCACCGAACACTCGGTGCGCGCACTGTTCGACACGCGGTTCCCGGACGTGCTGGAGCTGGTGCCGGACATCGTCGAACAGTTCCTCTCGCACCCGACCGGACATCTCGTGACCGTCCGGAGTTCACCGTGGCAGCACGAAGGCCGCGTGGTGCTGATCGGCGACGCCGCGCACGCGGTGTACCCCTTCTACGGCCAGGGCATGAACTCGGCGCTGGAGGACTGCGCGGTGCTGCGCGACTGCCTCGCCAACGACGACTGGGCCGAAGCGCTCCGCACCTTCGAACAGCGGCGCAAGCCGCACACCGACGTCCTCGCGGACCTGTCCGAGCAGAACTTCGACGAACTGCGCACCCGGGTGGCCTCGCCGCTGTTCCTGGCCCGCAAGAAGGCGGACCTGGTGCTCAGCCGCGCCTTCCCGAAGCGCTGGATGCCGCTCTACACCATGGTTTCGCACACCACGATCCCGTACGCGGACGCCTTGCGCCGCGCCCGGCGCCAGCACGCCGCGCTGGCCTGGGGCGGCGGAGCCACCGCGCTCGCCTTCGCCCTGACCGGCGGCGCGCTCGCCCGCCGCCGGACCGCCGGACCGCACTCGCCTGGAGACCGAAGCTGATGCTCACCCATCCGACCGACCCCGGCCGCGTCCTGGTGGAGCGGCACGACCTCGACCCGCTCGCCCTTCCCGAACGCCTGCTGCGGTTCGAGGTCCACCTGCGGGCGATCTTCGACTGGGGCCGCGGCTACCTGTCCGGCCCGCATCCCGATCTCGGCCGCGGCGGCAACGTCTGCCCGTTCGCGCAGCCGTCGCTGGAGCGCGGCCGGTTCTACCTCGCCGTCGAACCGGGCGTCCCGGCCGCCGGCCCGCGGCTGACCGAAACCCTGCGCTGCTACCGGGACTGGTTTCTCGACCTCGCGCCGCGCGGGCACCCGAGCGCGCAGCTGACCGCCATCCTGCTGCTGTTCCCGGACGCGCCGCCGGACGACCGCTCGGGCGTGGTCGACACCGTGCAGCACACGCTGAAGTCGGAGTACGTCTCCGAGGGCCTGATGATCGGCGAGTTCCACAACGGCCCGCCGGACAAGGGCGGGCTGTGGAACCCCGCGTTCCGTCCGCTGCGCAGCCCGGTCGCGATGCTGGCGGTGCGGCACATGGTGCCGACCGACTACCCGTTCCTGCGTTCCGATCCCGACCAGGCGCGCGCGTACCTGCGGCTGTTCGGCGACCAGGTTCCGGTCCAGCTGCGGGAACTGGTGGAGCACGACCGGCTCGCCCGCGAGCTGGACGAGACCGAGACTGACCAGGCCGGAATCGGGGCGTCGTGAACGTCTTCCCTTGCTCGCCCGGCCAGGAGCGGCTGTGGTTCCTCGACCGGCTCGACCCCGGTTCTCCCGTCTATCACGTGCCCACCGCGCTGCGGTTGTCCGGACCGCTCGACGTCGAAGCCCTGCGTCGCGCCTTCGCGAGAATCTCGGCCCGGCACGCGGCGCTGCGGACCGTTTTCCTCGAGCGCGACGGCGTTCCGGAGCAAGTCGTCACCGAGAACGGCTTCTCCTTCACTGTCCGCGCGGTCAGCGACGACTCGGCCGCGCAGGCAGCGGCTTCGGCGGAGATCCGCACCCCGTTCGACCTGACCGCCGGGCCGCTCGCCCGGGTGCTGCTCCTGCGCCAGGCCGAGGACCTGCACGTTCTGGTCGTCACGCTGCACCACGCGATCGCCGACGGCTGGTCGGTCTCGTTGCTGCTGGACGAACTGGCCGAGAGCTACCGAGCCGAGCTGTCCGGCGCCGAACCGGGCCTGCCGCCGCTCCCGATGCAGTACGCGGATTTCGTGCGGTGGCAACGAGAACACCTCGACAGCCCGGAAGGCGTCGAGCTGCTGGCGGAATGGGCGGAGCGGCTGCGCGGCGCGCCGGAGCTGATCACCCTGCCGACCGACCGTCCCCGGCCCGCCACCGCGTCTTACGCGGGCGGCATCCACGAGTTCCCGTTCCCGGCCGAACTCACCGAGGCCGTCCGCAAGCTCGCGATTGCTTCCGGCGCAACGGTTTTCATGACCGTGCTGGCCGCTTACCACGCCCTGCTCGCCCGGTACAGCGGTCAGGACGACGTCGTGGTCGGCACAGTCGTCGGGCAACGTTCGCAGGTCGACACCGAGCACCTGATCGGCTTCTTCGTCAACACCGTCCCAGTCCGGATCTCGACCGCTGACGAGCCGACCTTCTCCGATCTGCTCCTCGACGTCTGCGACGCGCTGGTCGACGCTCTCGGCGGGGCGGAAATCCCGTTCGAGCGCGTGGTCGAGGCGGTCCGCCCGGAACGCAGCCTCGGACATTCGCCGATCTACCAGGTCGGCTTCAACGGCCACGGCGACGGCGCGCTGCCGCAACTGTCCGGCCTGACTGTCACCGACTTCGCCGGCCCGCACACCGCCACCGCGAAGCTGGACCTGATGCTCGGCGTCCGCGACGAAGGCGACTGCCTGCACGGATACCTCGAATACCGCACCGATCTGTTCGACGAAGCCACCGTCGTCCGCTTCGCCGAGCACCTGTGCGCGTTCCTCACCTCAGTCACCGCGGATCCCGCGCAGCGGATCGGCGCGGTCCCCCTGCTGGACGCCGCGCAACGCTGGGAACCGCTCGACACCGCTTTCCCCGCCGCAGCCACCGCGCTGGACCTGATCGCGCCGCACGTCCGCGACCGCGGCTCGGCGACCGCGATCGCCGGTTCGCTCACCTACCGCGAACTGGACACCCGGGCGAACCGGCTCGCGCACGCCCTGCGCCGCCGCGGCGTCGGCCCGGACGTCCCGGTCGGGCTCTGCGTCCGCCGCTCCGCCGAGATGGTGGTGGCGCTGCTGGCGATCTGGAAAGCCGGCGGCGCGTACGTCCCGCTCGACCCGGAATGGCCGCTGGAACGGCACGCCTACGTCATCGACGAGGCAGCCGTCCGGATCGCCGTCGTCGACCGCGAGAACGCCGGTCGGCTGCCCCGGTTCGAGACCGTGCTGGACGTCGACCTGGACTACGCCGGGCCGGACACCGCGCCGGACGGGACCCCCGACCCGGCCGATCTCGCGTACCTCATCTACACCTCCGGCTCGACCGGACGGCCCAAGGGCGTCGCGGTGCCGCACCGAGGCGTGGTCAACCTGCTCACCGGCTTCGCCGACCGGCTCGGGGTCACCGAAACCGACGTCTGGGCGTCGGTCACCACGCTGGCGTTCGACATGTCGGTGCGGGAACTGCTGATCCCGCTGATCCGCGGCGGCTCGGTCGCGGTGATCAGCACCGAGGACTCCGCCGAGCCGGTCGCGCTGTCGCGGCGGCTCGCAGACTGCGGCGCGACGATCCTGCAGGCCACGCCCACGCGCTGGCGGATGCTGCTGGCGTCCGGCGGCGTGCCCGCGAACGTGCGGGAACGCCTGTGCGGCGGCGAGGCGCTCGACCGCGAACTCGTCGACGCGCTGTCCGACGGCCGGGTCTGGAACCTTTACGGCCCCACGGAAGTCACGATGATCGTCTCCGCGGGCGCGGTCGGCCCGGGCGGTCCGGTGGTGCCGCTGGGTCCGTCGCTGCCGAACACCCGGCTGCACGTCCTCGACGCCGGGCTGAACCCGGTCCCGCCCGGCGTCGCCGGCGAGATCTACGTCGGCGGCGCGGGAATCAGCCGTGGTTACCGCGGCCGCCCCGGCCTGACCGCCGAACGGTTCGTGCCGGACCCGTTCGCCGCCGACGGAAGCCGCCTTTACGCCACCGGCGACCTCGCGCGCCGACGCGGCGACGGAACGCTGGAGTTCCTCGGCCGGACCGACCATCAGGTGAAGATCCGCGGCCTGCGCATCGAACTCGGCGAGATCGAAGCCCGGCTGCGCGCCGATCCGCACGTCTCGGACGCGGTCGTGCTGGCCCGCCCGGCCGGCCCGGACGACGTGCGGCTGGTCGCCTATGTCGTCGCCGAAGACCCCGAAGACGCCAAAGACACCGAATGGGCCTCGCTGCGGGAACGGCTTTCGGGACAGCTGCCCGCGTACCTGGTCCCGCAGACCGCCGTCTTCCTGCCCGCGCTGCCGCTGACCAAGAACGGCAAGACCGACCGCACCGCGCTGCCGGAACCCGTCTGGGAGTCCCGCGAAACGGACCGGGTCGCCCCGCGCGACGCCGTCGAACGGGGACTGGCCGGGCTGTGGCGGGAGGTGCTGGCCGTCGAGGAAATCGGCGTGCACGACGACTTCTTCCGCCTCGGCGGCCATTCGCTGCTCGCGGCGCGGCTGCTGGCCAAGGTGCGCGAGCACTTCCAGTCCGAGGTCGGGCTGCGGACGCTGTTCGCCGCGCGCACGATCGCCGCCTTCGCCGGGGCGCTGCGGGCCGCCGAAGCCGAACCCGGGGTCACCGACGAGATCGCGCTCCTGCGGGAGCGGATCGCCGCGCTGCCCGACGACGAGGTTCTCGCCCTGCTCCAAGCCGATTCCCCTCCAGGAGCGCATCGATGACACAGCACGAGCGAGAGCAGCTCTTCCGGCTGCTGGCCGCGCGCGACGGCCTTGGCGCCGCACCCGGCTCGGTCCCCCGCCGGACCGGCGACGCCCCCGTCCCGCTGCTGCCCGCGCAACGGCAGTTGTGGTTCCTGGACCGGCTCGGCGCGCGCGACGGCGTGTACACGATCTCCCAGTCCTGGCGGCTTACCGGCGCGCTCGACGTCGAGGCGCTGCGCCGCGCACTGGCCGCGGTCGTCGACCGGCACGAGGCGCTGCGGTCCGGTTTCGCGGAATCCGACGGCGAGCCGGTGCACATTCTCGCGCTGCCCGGAACCGCGCCCGAACTGTCCTATGCGGACCTTCGCGGCACCCCGGAGTCCGCCGATTCCGTCCTCACCGCGGAACGAGCCCGCCCGTTCGATCTGACCAGGCCGCCCTTGGTGCGCGGCCTGGTCGTCGCTCTCGCCGACGACGTGCACCTGTTCGTGCTGACGCTGCACCACATCGTCGCCGACGCCGCGTCCGTCGGAATCCTGCTGCGCGAACTGTCCGCGCTCTACCCGGCGAACGCGCCCGCGCTGCCCGGACCACCGGTGCGCTACGGCGATTACGCGGCTTGGCACGCGGCAAAGCCGCTGGAAGCAGGCGCGCGGTACTGGCGCGAGCAACTCCGCGACGCCCCGGCGCTGCTGGAATTGCCGACCGACCGCCCGCGTCCGCCCGCCGAATCCTTCCGCGGCAACGGTCATTCCTTCCAGCTGTCCGCGGCCGACCTCACCGCCTTCTGCCATCGCCACGGCGTCACCGCCAACACCGTGCTGCTGACCGCGTACGTGCTGCTGCTGGCTCGCCATGCCGGTCAGGACGACGTGGTGGTCGGCATGCCGATGCGCGACGAGACCGTGCCGGGGATCGAACAGTGTGTTGGGATGTTCGCCAACACCGTCGCCGTCCGCACCCGGCTGGCCGGGGACCCGACCGTCACCGAAGTGCTCGCACAGGTGCAGGAAGCCTGCGTGGGCGCGCTGGAGCACCAGAGCTATCCGTGGGAACGGGTGGCGCAAGACCTGCGGCCGGCCCGCGACCTCAGCCACAACCCGGTGTTCCAGGTGATGTTCGTGCTCAACTCCGCCGGAGCCGGACTCGAACTGCCCGGCGTCCGCGCGGACTGGCTCGACCTCCCGGTCACCACCGCGCGCTTCGACCTGACCCTGGCACTGGCCACCACTCCGGACGGGATCGAGGGACAGTTCGACTACGCGACCGACCTGTTCGACGCCAGCACAGTCGCCCGGTTCGCCGACCAGTACGAACACCTGCTGCGGGCCATGCTCGCCGCCCCGGACGCTCCGGTGTCCACAGTGGACGCACTGCCCGCCGCGGACCGCGTCCGGCTGCGCGACGGCGGCCACCCAGCCCCGCCGGTGGTCTCCGACGGAACCCTGGTCACCACGCTCATCACCCGCCAAGCCGCGCGGACTCCCGGCGCCATCGCCGTCGAAGACGGCCTCACCTACGCCGAACTCGTCTCCCGCGCACGCGGACTCGCCGGGGCTTTGCACGCCTCCGGAGTCCGGCGCGGCGACGTCGTCGCCCTCGGCCTGCCCGCGAGCCCGGACGCCATCACCGGCCTGCTCGGCGTGCTCCTGGCCGGTGCCGCCTACTTGCCGCTCGACCCCGCGCACCCGCCCGCGCGACTTGCCGAACTGCTGTCCGACGCCGCGCCCGCCGCCCTGGTCACCAGCCGCGAACACACCTTCCCGTTCGACGGCCCGGTGCTGCACACCGACGATCTCCCCGGTGCCGCAGTCCCGCCGGAGGCCGACCTCGGACCGGACGACCTGGCGTACGTCATCTACACCTCCGGCTCCACGGGCGCCGCGAAACCGGTCGCCGTCCGCCACGGCGCACTCGCCGAACTGGCCGATTCCTTCCGCCGGCTGCACGGATTCGGCCCCGGCGAGCGGGTGCTGATGATCCCGCCGCTGACCTTCGACGCCGCTGTCGGAGACATCTTCCCCGCATTGATCTCCGGCGCGGCCCTCCTGCCCTGGCGCGACGCGGCGTCGCTCACCGGTCCCGGCTTCGTCCAGCTCTGCCGCGACCGCGGGCTCACCATGGCCGACACCCCGTCCGCGCTTTGGCAGAAGTGGGTTGCCGAACTGGCAACGGAAAGCACCCCGTTCGACTGTCCACTGCGGACGATGATGGTCGGCGGCGAAGCCGTCCCGACGACCGCCGTGCGGGCCTGGGCAGCACTCACCGGCGGCCGCGTCGAACTCCACAACCACTACGGCCCCACCGAAGCGACCGTCTGCACGACCAGCTATCGCACTCTCGACGCCACCGAACTCAACGGCCGGGTGCAGCTGCCGATCGGCACCCCGCTCCCCCACGCCCGCGCCTACGTCGTCGACGACCTGCTGCGGCCGGTACTGCCCGGTGCCCCTGGCGAACTCTGCCTAGGCGGCGAGGCCCCGGCGCGCGGCTACCGAAACCGGCCGGGCGCGACCGCGGAGAAGTTCGTGCCAGACCCGTTCTCCCCGGTGCCCGGCGCGCGGATGTACCGCACCGGCGACCTCGCGCGCCTCGACGCCGAAGGACGGCTGGAATTCCTCGGCCGCGTCGACCGGCAGCTGAAGGTCCGCGGCCACCGCATCGAACCGGCCGAGGTCGAAGCGGCCTGCCGACGCCACCCCGGCGTCCAGGACGTCCTGGTCACCGCCCGCGCGGACCGGTTGGTCGCCTACCTCGTCGGCGAAGACAGCCTCGACCCGCTGTCGGTCCGCTCGGCCCTGCGCGCCGCCCTGCCCGGTTACCTGGTCCCGGACGCCTTCGCGGTGCTCCCGGAGCTGCCGCTGAACACCCACGGCAAGGTCGACCACCGCGCCCTCCCCGAGCCGGCGGAGACGACGACTGGGTTCACCGAACCCGAAGGCGAACTCGAACAACGGCTGGCCGCGATCTGGGCCGCGGTACTGGACGTGGACCGCATCGGCCGCGACGACGACTTTTTCCTGCGCGGCGGGCATTCCCTGCTGGCCGGGACGCTGATCGCGAAGGTCCGCGCGGAGCTGGACGTCGAGGTCCCCGTGCGCACTCTCTTCGAAGCCAGCACCCTCGCCGCTTTCGCCGACGCCGTCCGCTCCCCTGGCGACCGCGAAGACGACCGCCTCGCCGAAGTCCAGGCCGACGCCGTGCTTCCCGCTGACATCGACCCGCGCTGCACCCCCGCACAAGCCGAGGCCGCGATCCAGCGCGCGATGGCGCCGCGGATCGCCCTGCTGACCGGGGCGTCCGGATTCCTGGGCCCGCACCTGCTCGCCGATCTGCTGCGGCACAGCGACGTCGTGGTGCGCTGCCTGATCCGAGCCGCCGATGCCGCCGAGGGCGCCGCGCGGATCGAGCAAGTGCTCCGTGACCACCTCTTGTGGGACGACCGCTTCCGCCCCCGGATCATCGCCGTCCCCGGCGACCTCGCCTCCCCGCACCTGGGCCTTTCCGCCGCTGAGCTCGACGCGGTCACCGCTGACCTCGACGTCATCTTCCATTGCGGCGGCGAAGCGAACTTCCTGCGCCCGTATGCCCAACTGCGGCCCGGCAACGTCCTCGGCGCCGTCGAACTGCTCCGGCTGGCCTGCCGAAGCGGCGGAACCCCCGTGCACCTGGTGTCGTCGCTGGGCGTTTACCCGCTGGACCGCGACGCCGTCATCACCGAAGACCTCCCGCCCGACGACCCGACGGGCCTCAACCGCGGCTACGAACAAAGCAAATGGGCCGCCGACCGGCTGGCGAGGGCCGCCCGCGAACGCGGCCTGCCGGTGACCGTCCACCGCCCGGCGCGGGTGACCGGCCACAGCCGGACCGGCATCGGCCCGCTCGGCGACCGGTTCGCCAACCTGCTGCGCTGCCTGGCGCTGCTGGAAACCGCGCCGGCGGAGGACTTCGACATCGAAGAGGACATGGCCCCGGTCGACCACGTCGCCGCCGCCATCGGCCACCTCTCGCGCCGGCGCACCGGATACGGCTGCGATTTCCACTTCCACAACCAGCGCACGATCCGCTTCGGCGAGGTGGTCGCCGGGATGCGCTCGTTCGGCTATCCCATCGAAGCGGTGCCGTTCTCGGACTGGCACGCAGCGTTGACCGCGGCGGCCGCGGACACGGCCGACCCGGCGCTGAGCGCGATCACGGCGATGATCGAGCGCACGTCGCCGCCCCGGCGGACGGTGTTCGACTGTTCGCACACGGAGGTCGTCGTCGCGGCCGGCGGGCTGGTCTGCCCGCCCGCGGATCGCGCTTTGCTGCAGCGGTATCTCGCCCACTATGTCCACATTGGACACCTGCCCGCCCCGGCGACCGCGGGGAGCGAGCCCCGTTGACCGCCGCCTCGGACCACCGCACCCGCGCGCCCGGCCGCGCGGCTACCCGGAAGGAGCACCGTTGACCACGATGGGAACGCGGGGGTTCGTCCTCCTCTGGTCGGCACAGCTGGTCTCGATCATCGGCTCCGCACTGACCGGGTTCGTGCTCGGCGTCTGGACCTACGAGCGTTCCGGCTCGGCCACCCAGTTCGCCCTGATCATGCTCTCCGGCGCGATCCCCGCCCTGCTGATCGCGCCGTTCGCGGGCGCGCTCGCCGACCGGCTGCACCGCCGCCGGATCCTCGTCGCCGCCGACTGCGTCGCGCTCGTTTCGGTCGGCGCGCTGGCACTGCTGATCAACGCCGACCAACTGCAGACCTGGCACGTCTACGTCGTCACCGCCCTGACCGCGATGTGCGGAACCCTGCAGCAAGTCACCTTCAGCGCGATGATCCCCCTGCTGGTGCCGAAACAGCACCTCAGCCGGGCGAACGGCCTGTCACAGGTGGTGTTCAGCGCGCAGGTCGCCGCACCGGTCGTCGCCGGGACGCTGCTCGCGCTCGCCGGCCTGCGCGGCGTCGTCCTGATCGACCTCGTCACCTTCGCCGCGTCGCTGCTGGTCGTGCTGCTGGTTCCGCTCCCCCGCGCCGCCGTGCGCACCGCCGCGCCCGAGCCGGGCGGACCGTCGATCTGGCGGCAAGTCCCGGCAGGCTGGGCGGAACTGCGCCGCCGTCCCGGGTTGACCGGACTGCTCGGCGTCCTCGCCGGGTTCTACTTCTGTTTCGGCGTCGCCGGAACGCTCGTCCGTCCGCTGGTGCTTTCGTTCGCCAGCCCCGCCGGTCTCGGTTTCCAGGTGTTCGCGGGCGGCTGCGGGCTGTTCGCCGGAAGCCTGGTGATGGGCGTCTGGGGCGGTCCGAAGAAGCGGATGCGCGGGATCGCCGCGTTCATGGCTTTCGGCGGGATCGCGCTCGCGATTCATGCGCTGGCCCCGTCGCTGGCGCTGGTCATCGCGATCGGGCCGTTCTTCCTGTTCACCCTGCCGGTGATCACCGGCACCGCGCAGACCGTGCTGCAGAGCAAGGTCGATCCCGCCAACCTCGGCAAGGTCATGGCGACCTCGCGGGCGGTGTCGCAGGCCGCGAGCCCGGTCGCGTACCTGGTCGCCGGCCCGCTCGCCGACGGCGTGTTCGAGCCGCTCATGCGCCCGGGCGGCGCGCTGGCCGGTTCCGTCGGCCAGCTGATCGGCACCGGTCCCGGCCGCGGCATGGCCCTGATGTTCCTGCTCGCCGGGCTGCTGCTGGTCGTCCTGGGCGCGCTGGCCGCCCGCCCGTCGCTGCGCCGCGTCGAAGAACTGCCGGACCTGCTCGAAGAACCCGAGCCCGAACCCGCCGCGGTGGCGGCAAGCCGAGAGGAGAAGGGAAAATGACCACCCTCGAACGGACCGTCCCGGTGCGGGTGCTCGCCGCCGACCCGTTCCTGCGCGCCGGACTGGAAAGCGCCCTCTACGGCTGCGCCGAGTTCACCGGCGATCACGACGGCGGCGTCGCCGTGCTGGCTGTCGACGAGGTCGATGACCCGGCGCTTGAAGCGATCCGGGCCGCCAAGGAGCGCAACGCGACCGTGCTCTTGGTGACCGGCAGGGTCGACGCGGCCCGAGCCGCGCGCGCGATCGAGGCGGGAGCCTGCGGGGTGCTGCGGCGGGAACAAGCGTGCGAGCAGACATTGGTCTCCGCCGTGCGCGCGGCCGCGACCGGCCACGGCACCATGCCGCCGGACTTGCTGAGCGACCTTTTCGAGTCACGCCAGAACACGATCCTCGAGGCACCGACGCTCGACGCCCGGGAACGCGACGTCCTGCGCATGGTCGCCGACGGTCACGAGACCGCCGAGATCGCCTCCGCGCTGGCCTATTCGGCTCGGACGGTGACGACGATCGTGCACGACATCACCCACCGGTTGCGGCTGCGGAATCGCGCGCATGCGGTTGCTTTCGCGCTTCGCCAGGGGCTTATCTAGCGTCCGTGAGGGGAACCCTGAGGGACTCTGATTCCCTCAGGGTTCCCCTCACGGACCTTCGACAGGAGCGACAAGA
>NZ_JBHZAG010000093.1:0-36393 GCF_042754125.1 Amycolatopsis sp. NPDC059235 | reverse complement strand
ACCGCCGCACCGCCGCACCGCCGCACCGCCGCACCGCCGCACCGCCGCACCGCCGCACCGCCGCACCGCCGCACCGCCGCACCGCCGCACCGCCGCACCGCCGTACCCGCGACAAACCGTTCCGCCGCCGCACCGCACCGCAGCCCGCCGCGACTTCGCCGGGCACCGCGACCGCCCGGATGTTCGCATAAGCAAATAGCTCCGTGTCGTTTCGGCGGATCCGGGCTTAGGTTCGGGCAATGGCTAACGAATTGACCATTCCGCTCCTGCCCTGCCGCTCCATCGACGACGTCGCGCCGTTCTACGAGATGCTCGGCTTCGAGATCACCTCCCGGCAGGACCGGCCGTACTCGCACCTCGCGGTGCGCCGGGAAGACCTCAATCTGCACTTTTTCGGGATGGACGGCTACGACCCGGCGCAGTCGTACAGCACGTGCCTCGTCATCGTGGCGGACACCGGCGAGCTGTTCGAGGCCTTCGCGGCGGGAATGCGGTCCGTGCACGGAAAACTGCTCGTCTCCGGCATCCCGCGGATGACCCGGCCGCGGCTGCGCAACGACCGCTACACCGGGTTCACCGTCGTCGATCCGGGCGGCAACTGGATCCGGATCAACCAGGCCGCCAAGGAACCCGAGGCGCGGACCAAGCTCGCGAAAGCCATGGAGAACGCCGCGAGGCAGGCGGATTCGCACGGCGACGAACGCCAGGCGCTGAAGATTCTGGAAGGCGCGTTGAAGCGGGCGACCGGCGACGAAGCGGAGTTTCAGGCGGCGCGGGAGTTCCGCGACGAGCTGGCGGAACGGATCGAGGGGGCCTGACCGCCTCGGGGGTCGCAGGTCGTGAAGTGAAGCCGCACCGGGATCGCGGCAATCGGCCGGCGCCCCAGCCGGCAGCGCGGTGTGGCGTAAGGAAAGCCGTTGCCTCCCAGGATGCGCCACGCCAGGGCCAGGCGTTGACTCAGCGTCAATTCTGCTCGTCGTGCGGAGAAGGATTCTTCGGACGGCGCCGATAGCACGCGAGAATGAGCCGTTCCAGGTCGTCGGTGGGAATATTCCACTCGCGGCGGGCGCGGAGCGCGAGGCAGAAGACCGTCAGCCGCGCGCAGCCACCCCGCGACGGTGCATTGCCTCGCGCCGAAGACCGGGAACTACGCGTATTTCTCCCTGATCGACAACGCCACCGGGACCACCGGCTACGTCGCCCGAACCGTACGTAGCGCCGGCCAGCAAGGTCCGCACCTGCTGATGGATCAGCCGCGCGCCCACGGGATCGGTTCGTCCGCCAGGCTCAGGTACAGGCTCTTCTGCCGCTGGTAGCTGCGGATCGCGGTGCGGCCCTTGTCCGTGCCGAGGCCGCTTTCCTTGGTGCCGCTGAACGGCGTCGAGATGCTGAACTGCTTGTACGTGTTGATCCACACTGTCCCGGCGTCGACGCGGCGGGCCAGGCGGAGCGCGCGGCGGTAGTCGGCGGTCCAGATGCCGCACGCCAGGCCGTAGACGGTCGAGTTGGCCTGGGCGACCAGGTCCTCCTCGTCGTCGTAGGGCAGCAGGACGCCGACCGGGCCGAAGATTTCCTCTTGGCACGTCTTCGCGTCCGGGGCGAGGCCGTCCAGCAGGGTGGGCAGGTAATAAGCGCCGCGCGACAAACGTTCATCAGAAGGCATCTGGCCGCCACAAAGGACATTCGCGCCTTCTTCGCGGGCGCGGTCGACCATGGCGGCCACCTTGTCGCGGTGCGCGAAGGTCGCCAGCGGCCCGACCTGGGTGGCGGGATCGGTGCCGGGGCCGAGTCGCAGTGCCGAAGCGGCGGCGACCAGGCGGGCGGCCCAGGCGTCGTACTGCTCGCGGGGCAGGAAGATCCGCGATCCGGCGATGCAGCTCTGTCCGGTCGACGAGAAGATTCCATACAGGATTCCGGCGACAGTCTCCTCGACGTCGGCATCCTCGCAGACGATCGTCGGGGATTTGCCGCCCAGCTCCATGGTGACCGGGATGATCCGGTCCGCGGCGATGCGGCCCAGCACGCGGCCGGTAGTGGTGCCGCCGGTGAAGGCGAGCTTGCCGACCAGCGGATGGCGGGAAAGCGCGTCGCCGACGACCGAACCGGGGCCGGGCAGGACGGACAGCAGCGCGGGCGGGACGCCGGCGTCGTGGATGAGCCGGGCCAGCGCCAGCGAGACCAGGGGAGTGGCTTCGGCCGGTTTGAGCAGAACGGCGTTCCCGGCGGCCAGCGCGGGGGCGATTTTCTGGGCGTCGCTGGCGATCGGCGAGTTCCACGGCGTGATCGCGCCGACGACGCCGATCGGTTCGTGCACGCTCATCGTCAGGTGCGCGCCGCGGCTCGGCGGGAGTTCGCCTTCGAGGGTTTCGAGCGCGGCCGCGTAGTAGCGGAAGGTGCCGGCGGCGCTCGCGACCAGCGCGCGGGTCTCGCCGAGGGCCTTGCCGGTGTTGCGGGTTTGCAGCAGCGCGAGCTGCTCGGCGTGGTCCTCGATCGCGTCGGCGACACGCGTGAGCAGGCGGGCGCGCTGGTGCGGCAGCAGGTCGCGCCACGCCGGATCAGCGGCGGCTTCGGCACCGGCGCGGGCGGCGGCGTCGACCTGGGAAGAGTCGGCGGCGTGGATCGAGGCGACTGTCGAACCGTCGGCGGGATCCACGCACGCGGACGCGGGACCGCCGCCGCGCTGCCAGCCGCCGCCGACCGGGATTTCGTCGGGCGGGACGGGGAAGGGCTGCATGGCGAGGTCCTCTCGGCGCGGGTGACGGGGTGCGACCGAGGAAACCTTAGACCTAAGATTTCGTCAAGACCCGGCCCGGCGAAGGTCCGTGAAGGGCTCCTTGAAGGAATCAGATTCCCTCGAGGGGTCCTTCACGGCCCGCGAGCCGCCGGGAGGGTGCTGGAAAGAATTTTAGGCCTAAGGGGTTGTGCGGATCACAGCCTGCGGGGTACAACCCTTACCAGTAAATCTCTTAGACCTAAGGCATTCGGCGGCGAGCCCGCCGAGGACCACCGGAGGAGTTGCCCCGCGATGACCACCACCGAAAGCAAGCACCAGCCCCTCGAGGAGCTCATCGACTCGTGCATCGCCGCTCGCGAGACGCGGTACGAGGACTGGGACACCCTCGGCTTCCAGGCCGCCGCGAAGGGCGACGAGTTCCGCCGCGCGCAGATCCGCTACATCGGCTCCGGCGCGACCGGCAACCACGACGGCGACGCCCGCCAGCTGCCCTCGGAGCACTTCACCTTCTCCAACATGCGGCTTCCGGTCGGCGCGATCGGCCCGGAGCACACCCACCACGACGTGGAAGAGGCGTTCTTCGTCCTCGAGGGCACGCTGGAGGTGACCGTGCACGACGTCGAGGACGGCACCAAGACCGCCACCCGCACCCTCGGCTACCGCGACCTGATCCGCGTGCCCGCCGGAGTGCCGCGCAGCCTGCGCAACGCCGGCGAGACCGACGCGCTGTTCTGCGTGATCATCGGCGCGCAGAAGCCGCAGCTGCCGACCTACCCGCCCACCTCGCCGATGCACGGCGTCACCCGCTGAGAAGAGACCGCGATGCCGACGATGCTGCGGGTGCACCGGACGACGTGGCTGGCCGACCGGGTCACGCAGGTGGAACTGCGCGATCCGGACGGAAAGCCGCTGCCCGGCTGGGAGCCGGGAGCGCACCTTTCCCTGCACCTGCCGAACGGGCTGGTCCGCGAGTACTCCCTCTGCGGCGACCCGGCCGACACGCACGCGTGGACGGTCGCGGTGCTGCGGGAGGAATCCTCGCGCGGCGGCAGTGCGTGGGTGCACGAGCGGCTCACCGCGGGGAGCGTCATCCCCGTCGAGGGCCCGCGCAACACCTTCGAACTGCACGACGCTCCGGAGCACCTGCTCATCGCCGGCGGCATCGGCGTCACCCCGATCCTCGCGATGGCGCGGAAACTCGCCGACGGGTCCGCGCCGTGGTCCATGCTCTACTGTGGACGGTCGCGCGGCGGGATGGCTTTTCTGGACGAGCTTTCCGGGCTCGCCGGGGACCGGCTGGAAGTGCACGCCGACGACGAGCACGGCGGCCCGCCCGATCTGGCCGCGAGGCTGGCCGGGCTCGCGCCGGGCACGGTCGTGCATTGCTGCGGCCCGGAACCGCTGCTGCGCGCGGTCGAGGCGGCGTTGCCGGAAACGGCGACCTTGCGGGTCGAACGCTTCCGTGCCCCCGAGGCTCCGGCGGCCGCGCCGGGAACGGGATTCGACGTCGTGTGCGCCGGTTCCGGCACCAGGGTTTCGGTATCCGCCGACGAGTCCATTGTGGACGCGCTGGGGCGCACCGGGATTTCCGTGCCCACCTCGTGCCGCGAGGGCGTGTGCGGGACTTGTGAAACGAAGGTGCTCTCCGGCGAGCCGGACCACCGCGATTTCGTGCTCGACGACGACGAGAAAGCGATCGCCGGAACCATGATGCTCTGTGTGTCCCGGTGCCGGTCCGCCGAACTCGTTCTGGATCTTTAGGAGCCGGCCATGGCCGGACACACCCACCGGCAGCTCGCCGTGCTGCGCGCCGCCGCCGCGGGGCACGTGGAAATGACGTGCAGCCGCGAACCGCACCTCTACGTCGACGGCCTCGCCTGCTGCGACCCGACCCTCGGGCACCAGCTGGCCGGGCTGCTCGCCCCCGAACCGGCCGCTCCGCGCGGACCGGGGCTGCGGGTGCCCGCGGTGCTCACCGCCGCCGGGCAGGCCGCGCTCGCCCCGACCGCCGCCGCTTGAGGCCCGGGCGCGGCGATCCCGGTGAGAACCGCGCACGAGGCCTGACCACCACGAACCGAAGGGAACGTCCGATGCCGCTGCAGCTGCGGCCGGTGCAAAGCCGCACCGCCCCGCCGACGAGCTACGAGAACGCGCTGGCCGACGAGCTGGAAGCCGTCTACGGCCGGGGCGTGCACGACCTGCCCGGCGTGGTCTCCGCGCTCAACGCGGGCGGTCTGCGCCCGGCGGACGGCGCCGACTGGACCGAAGAGACGTTCGCCGCCGAACTCGCTCGGCTGGCAGGGGAGGCGTGATGGCGACCAAAACCGCCGAAGAGCTGCTGGCACTGGGCCTGCGCGACCGCTGGTACCCGCTGTGCCCGTCCGGCACGGTCAAGCGCGGCGAGCTGACCCGCATCGAACGGGCCGGTGAGCAGCTGCTGCTCTGGCGCGACTCCGCCGGCGTCGTGCACGTTCAGGAAGACCGCTGCCCGCACCGCGGCGCGCGGCTTTCGCTCGGCGTGCACATGGGCGACCGGGTCGCGTGCAACTACCACGGCGTGCAGGTGGACGGCGACGGTGTCGTCGTGTCGGTGCCCGGCAGCCCGGGCTGTGCGCTGGAGGGCCGTCCCGCGCTGCGGACGTTCCCCGCGCAGGAGCACGCCGGTGCGGTGTTCGCCTGGTTCGGCCTGGACGAGGCCGCCGAGCCGACGCCGTTGCAGGTACCGGACCCGATCGCGGGCGGCGAGTGGGACCACTTCCTCTGCTACGTCGAATGGGACGCCCCCTACGGCTACTCCCTGGACAACCTGCTCGACCCGATGCACGGCGCGTTCCTGCACCGCAACAGCCACACCATGTTCGGCGGCAAGCGCGAGGCCGTCTTCCAGATCCGTGCGATCGACGACGGATTCGTCTTCGAGAAGACCGATCAGCGCGGCGTGAACTTCGACTGGGTGCAGCTCACCGACGCCGGCGCGCAGTGGGTCACGCTCGACATCCCGTACCCGGACACCGCCGGCCCGGGCGGCGCGTTCACCATCGTCGCCGCGCTCTGCGCGATCAACGAGACGCAGCACGCGGCGTTCTTTTGGCGCTGTCGCAAGGTTTCCGGCTGGGAACGCGACAGCTGGCGCATCCTCTACCGCAACCGGCTCGAAGCCCGGCACTGGGCGGTGCTGGAGCAGGACCGCGAGATGGCCGAGGCGATGCCGCTCGACGCGTGGGACCGGGAAAACCTGTACCAGCACGACATCGCGCTCGTCCGGATGCGCCGGCTGCTGCGTTCGGAGGCCCGTCGCCAGGCCGCCGCGCTCGCCGCTCCGCCCGCCGCACCGGCTCCGGCCGCGCCCGTGCCCGCCCCGACCCGCTGAAGTTTCAGGAGGCCCGATGTCCGCCGAACCCATCGCACGGCTCCGCGCCCTGCGCGCGGTGACGCTGCGTTCGACGCAGTGCGCCGATTCCGGCGAGTTCTACCGCGAAGTCTGGGGGCTGCAGCAGGTCGAAGCCGACCGCGGCGCCGTATGGCTGCGTGGTTCCGGCGACGAGCACCACGTGCTCCAGCTCGAACAGGCCGACCAGAACGCGCTGGGCAAGATCGCGTTCGCCGTCGCCACCCCGCGCGAGGTCGACGCGGCCGCCGCCCGGCTGGCCGCGCACGGTGTCCCGCTCGTCACCGAACCCGGCAAGCTCGACCAGGTCGGCGGCGGGTACGGCCTGCGCTTCGCCGACCCGGAAGGCCGTCTGGTGGAGCTGTCCGCCGAGGTCGACGCCGTCGTCCCGGGCGATCCGTACGGACGCGCCGCGGTGCCGCGGAAGCTGGCGCACGTCGTGCTCAACACGGTCGACATCGACGCGGCCTGCGAGTTCTACACCCGGGTGCTGGGCATGCGGATCTCCGACTGGTCCGAGCACCAGATGGCGTTCCTGCGCTGCAACGCCGACCACCACGTGATCGCCTTCAACCAGGCCGAATTCGCGTCGGTGAACCACATCGCGTACGAGATGAACTCGATCGACCACTTCATGCGCGGCATCGGCCGGCTGAAGCACAACGGCGTCACGCCGCTGTGGGGTCCTGGCCGGCACGGTCCCGGCAGCAACACGTTCGGCTACTTCGCCGACCCGGCCGGGCTCGTCTGCGAGTACACGTCCGAGGTTGCGCAGGTCGAGGAAGACGCATGGCTGTGCCGGGTGTGGCGGCGTACGCCGGAGTTGTCCGACCTGTGGGGCACCGCGGGTCCGCCGTCGAAGGACGTCCGCTCGCACATGCGCGGCGTGCCGGATCCCGGTTACTCGGCTTGGTGGCAGTCGTGAAGGTAGGAGTGCTGGGCGCGGGATCGATCGGCTCGGTCGTCGCGGAAGCTCTGCGCGACGGAAAGGTGCCGGGCGCGGAGCTGGCCGGGGTCGTCGATCCGGCGCTTTCCCCGGCAGGACTGCCGATGTGCGCGTTGCCGGAGCTGCTGTCCACTTCGGACTTGGTGGTCGAGGCCGCAGGCCAGCGAGCGTTGACCGACGCTGGGCCGCAGGTGCTGTCGGCGGGCTGTGACCTGCTGGTGGTTTCGGTCGGCGCGCTGGCGGCGGACGGGTTGCTGGAGAAGCTGCTCGCGGCCGGACCGGGCGCGGTCCATTTGTCGACTGGCGCGATCGGCGGGCTTGATCTGCTGCGGTCGGCGGCGCTGCTCGGGTCGTTCGAGCGGGTGGTCATCGAGACGACGAAGAAGGCGTCCTCGCTGGTCCAGCCATGGATGTCGGCGGAAGAAGCGGAAGCGCTGCGGCAGGCGACCGCGCCGGTCGAGTTGCGGCGCGGTCCTGCGCGAGAGATCACCGCGGCGTTCCCGAAGTCGGCGAATGTGGCCGCGTCGGTGGCGTTGGCCGTGCGGGATTGGGACGTCGTGGAGGCGGCGGTGATCGCCGACCCGGCCGCGCCGCTGACCTCGCACGTGATCACCGCGGTCGGCCCGGCGGGGGAGTACCGGTTCGAGATCAAGAACCGGCCGTCGCCGCAGACGCCGACGTCGAGCCAGGTTGTGCCGTACGCGGTGCTGTCCGCGCTGGAAGCCTTGGCGACACCGAGGGCGGTGTTCCGGTGACTTCCACTGTGGACGGTGTGCAAGTACGGACAGCTGGCGACGGCAGCCCGGTGCTGTTGCTGCACGGCATCGGCGGCTCGAGCGCTTCGTTTGACGCACAGCTGGCGGGTCTCGCACCGAAACACCGCGTACTGGCTTGGGACGCACCGGGTTACGGCGGTTCGGCCGACCCGGAAAAGCCGTTGGGCATGGCCGGATACGCGGCGCTCGTCGGCCGTCTGCTGACCTCATTGGACGCGGTGCCCGCACATCTCGTGGGCGTGTCGTGGGGTGGAGTGATCGCGACCCGCGTCGCGCTGGAGTACCCGGAGGTCGTGCGGTCGCTGGTGCTGGCCGATTCGACGCGCGGCTCCGGCATCGACTCCGAGCGGGCCGCGGTGATGCGGGCCCGGCCGAGCGAGCTGAACCGGGTCGGTGCGGCGGAATTCGCTCGCCGTCGCGCTCCTCGATTGCTTGCACCCGGCGCTGATCCAGCTGTGGCACAACGGGTCGAGGACATCATGGCGGGCATCCGGTTGCCCGGGTACACCTCCGCCGCGGAATCCATGGCCGAGACGGATCACGGTCCGCGGCTGTCCCGGATTTCGGTGCCGACGCTGGTGCTCGTCGGCGAGCACGACCAGGTCACCGGTGTCGCCGAGGCGCGGCGGCTGGCCGCGTCGATCCCGGGCGCGCGGCTGGAAATACTCCCCGGCGGGCACGCGGCGAATCAGGAGTCCCCGCGCCGGTTTTCCACCGAGGTCTTGGACTTTCTGTCCGAAGTGGACGCGGTGGTGGCGCGATGAAGGACCGGCTGTATGTAGTCACCGGCGCGGGCCGCGGTCTCGGCTGGGCGATTGCCCGCGAGATCGGCCGGCAAGGCGGTCGCGTCGTCGTCGCCGAACGGTCTCCGGATCGCGCGGCGGACGGCGTCGCTCGGTTGCAGGCGGAAGGCGTTGAGGCGCATCGGATCGACACGGATGTCGCGGATCCGGATTCCGTCACGGCTTTGGCGGACGCAGTCGCGAAGCTCGGCCCCTTACACGGCTTGGTGAACAACGCGGCGATGGCCGACGGCGTGGGCGGCAAGCATTTCGCTGAGCTGGACGTCGAAGCGTGGGACACGCTGATGACCGTCAACGCTCGCGGCCCGTGGCTGGTCTCCCGCGCGCTGTATCCGCAGCTCGCGCAGACCGGCGGACGCATCGTGAACCTCGCCTCCGACGCCGCGCTGTACGGCTCGCCGCGTTTGGTCCAGTACGTGGCCTCCAAGGGCGCGGTGATCGCGATGACCCGCGCGATGGCCCGCGACGGCGGCCCGGACGGCGTGACCGTCAACGCGGTCGCGCCGGGGCTGACCGAGGTCGAAGCCACCGCGGGCATTCCGCAGGAGCGGCACGACCTGTATGCGCTGAATCGCGCGCTGACCCGGCCGCAACAGCCGGAGGACGTGGTCGGTTCGGTGGCGTTCCTGCTGTCCGACGCGGCCTCCTACATCACTGGCCAGACCCTCGTGGTCGACGGCGGATTCGTCTGCAGCTGAAGGGAAAACCCGTGGATTTGGGATTGAAGGGCCGCGCGGTGCTCGTCACCGGGGCCAGCTCCGGCGTCGGGCTCGCGACCGCCGCCGCGCTGCTGGCCGAGGGCGCGCACGTCGCCGCCTGCGCCCGCGACGGCGTCCGGCTGGAGAAGGCCCTCGCCGATCTGCCTCGCGCCGAGGGTGCCCGGCTGTACACCGCGTCCTGCGACGTGCTGGACGAGGCGCAGGTGGAAACCTTCGTCGCCGACGCCGCCCGCGAGCTGGGCGGACTGGCCGGGATCGTGAACAACGCGGGCCGGTCGCTGATGGCGCGGCTCGCCGAGACGACCGACGAGCAGTGGCGGGAAGAGTTGCAGCTCAAGATCTTCTCGGTGCTGCACGTCGTCCGGGCTGCGTTGCCGTGGCTGCGCGAAGCGGCGAATCCCGCTGTGGTGAACGTGAACGCGATCCTCGCCCGCCAGCCCGAACCCCGGTTGGCGGCGACGTCAGCGGCCAGGGCGGCGCTGCTCAATCTCTCCACGACACTCGCCACCGAACTGGCTGAGGACGGCGTGCGGGTCAACTCCGTCTGCCTCGGTCTGGTCGACACCGGACAGTGGCGGCGCCGGTACGAGGCCTCCGGCAGCGGCTTGTCCTTTGTGGACTGGTCGGCGGAACTGGCCGCCGATCGCGGAATCCCGCTGGGACGACTCGGCACCGCGGAAGAGGTCGCTTTCCCCATCGTCACGCTGCTTTCGCCGCGTGCCTCCTACGTGACCGGCGCGACGATCGACGTCGGCGGCGGCATCGCTCGTTATGTCTAGAAGGGACGGACCCATGAATCACGGTCACGGAGGCGAGCTTCTCGTCCGCCTGCTGTCCGAAGCCGGAGTGGACACCGCCTTCGGCGTGGTGAGTGTGCACAATCTGCCGCTGGTGGAAGCGGTTTCGCAGCATCTGCGGTTCGTGCCGGTGCGGCACGAAGCCGCCGCGGTGAACGCCGCCGACGGGTACGCCCGGGCCAGCGGCGGCCTCGGCGTCGCGATCACCAGCACCGGCACCGGCGCGGGCAACGCGGCGGGCGCGCTGGTGGAGGCGCTCACGGCGGGCAGTCGCGTGCTGCACGTGACCGGCCAGATCGACTCCGAATTCCTCGGCAGCGGCCGCGGAGTCATCCACGAGACGCGCGACCAGATCGGCATGCTGAGCGCGATTTCCCAGCACGCGGCCACGATCACGTCGGTCGAGACCGCCGAGGACACCCTGCGCGCGGCGATTCGGCACGCGCTGTCAGTGCCGAGCGGTCCGGCCAGCGTCGAGTGGCCGATCGACCTGCAGTACTCGCGACACGAGTTCCGTCCTGGCTCGCTTGAGTCGACCCCGATCCCGCCGCCCGACGCCGTCGCCCTTGCGGAAGCAGCAGAATTGCTTGCCGCTGCACGCCGTCCGGTGTTCTGGCTCGGTGGAGGCGCGACCGGTGCGCGCGACGAGGTGCGCGCGCTCGCGGAACGGCTCGGCGCGGCGGTGTTCACCAGCAACTCCGGCCGCGGCACGGTGCCGGAGAACCACGAACTGGTCGTCGGCAACTTCGCCGCGCACGAGTCGGCCGCGCAGCTCCTCGCCGACGCGGACCTGCTCGTCTCGGTCGGCACGCACTTCCGCTCGAACGAAACCAAGCACTACCACCTGGCGCTGCCCGAACAGCACCTGCAGATCGACGTCGACGCCGACGCGCTGGGCCGCGTTTACCCGGCGACCGTCGGAGTGCAGGGCGATGCGGCGGTGGTGCTGAACGCATTGTCCACTGTGGAATCCAACACCGAATCCGGCTGGCGCGACCGCGTGGTCGAGACCCGGAAAGCCGTGCGGGACAAGCTGAACGAGGCAATCGGTCCGTACGCGGAGATCTGCGCCGCACTGCGCGACGGCCTCCCGGCCGAGTCCGTGATCGCCCGCGACGTCACCATCCCGTCCAGCCAGTGGGGCAACCGCCTGCTGGACATCCACGACCCGCGCACCAACGTGTTCCCGGTCGGCGGCGGCATCGGACAGGGCCTCGCCACCGGCATCGGGGCCGCGCTCGCGACGCCGGACGCGCCGACCCTGGTGATGGTCGGCGACGGCGGCCTCGCGGTGCACCTCGGCGAACTGTGCACGCTGGCGCAGGAACGGCCGTGGCTCGCGCTGGTCGTGTTCAACGACGGCGGATACGGCGTGCTGCGCAACATGCAGGACCACCACCGCGGCCAGCGCGCCGGGGTGGACCTGTACACGCCGGACTTCGCGCGCATGGCGCAGTCGCTGGACCTGCCGCACGAGCTGGTGTCGAAGCCGGGCCAGTTCGCCGACGCGCTGGCGAAGGCGGTGGCTCAGCAGGGGCCGTTCGTCATCGAGGTGGACGTGACCGCCCTGCCCGCGACTCCGCGGCCGTTCGTGCCGCCGGTCCCGGTTCCGGAGAGCTGAGGAGACAAGACGTGGGAGGCACCATCGAAGCTGCCGAAGTCCACCATCACGGGCACGGACCCGCGAACCGCCGCCGCCGGGTGGTGCGGACGTCCGCGCCGTTGCTGGTGCGGCATCCGCCCGGCCGCGTGCGCGGCGCGGTGCTCGTGCTGCACGGCGCCGCCGGGCTCGACGAACCCGTCGAGACCACCTGCCGCACGCTCGCTAGCTGCGGCTACGTCACCGTCGCGCCGCTGTTCTACTACGAGACCGGCGGTCACACTTTCGGTCCGGGCACAGCGGAAGCCGCGTTCGCCGCACTCGCGCTTTCCGACCTCGAAGCCGACCTCGCCGGCGCGCTCGACTACCTCGGCACCCGGCTGGGAATGCCGCGCCACCGCGTGGCCGCCGCCGGTTTCGGCTCCGCCGCTCACCTCGCCGAACTGGCCGGCGTGGACCTCGCCGCCGCTCTCGGACCCGAGCCGCCACCCTGGCCCGGTACGCCCCAATTCGACCCGCATGCGCCCGATCGGCTCGTGCTGCCCGCCGGACCGTCCGCCGCGGACGACCTGGTCCGGTTCCTGGACGCCGCGCTGCCGGACTCGACGCCCTCAGGTCCGTGACGAAGCCCGCCCCAATGTGGCATTGGGTGCGTCAGACGCACCCAATGTGGCATTCGGTGCGTCACATGCACCCAATGCCACATTGGGGCGCGAACCCCGCTCCCTGCCCGGCCGCGACGGCAGCTGCCCAGCACCGCCTTGATTTCCGGCCGCCTGAACCCCCTACGATCGATTGCACGCTCCGGCTCCGAGGAGGGCCCATGAGTATCGCCGCCACCCCCGAGGTGACCCAGCGGGACATCGCCGCCCGGCTGGAACGGCTCCCGATGTCGCGATGGCAGGTCTCGATCCGCCTGATCATCGGCATCGTCACGTTCTTCGAGGCGTTCGACCAGCTGCTGATCGCCTACACCCTGCCGGTCATCGGCCGCGAATGGCACATGACGACCGCGTCCAGCACCGCGACGCTGACCATCGGCTCGATCGGCATGCTGCTCGGCGCGCTGGCGTCCGGCTGGGCCGCGGACCGGATCGGCCGCGTCAAGGTGATTACGCTGTGCGTCGCCGTCACGGCGTTGTGCAGCCTGGCGATGACGTTGTGCACCGCGCTGCTGCCGTTCCTGATCCTGCGGTTCGTGCAGGGTCTCGCGATCGGCGGGGAAGTGCCGACCGCGGCCGCGTACATCGCGGAGATCAGCCGGGCCCGCCGTCGCGGCCGCTTCGTCCTGATGTACGAGATCGTCTTCCCTGCCGGTCTCGCGGTCGGCGCGCTGGTCGCGGCCTGGGTCATCCCGCACTGGGGCTGGCGTCCGCTGTTCGCGCTGGCCGCCGTCCCGGGTCTCGCCGCGGTGCTGCTGCAGCTGCGGATTCCGGAGTCGCCGCGCTGGCTCGCCGCGCACGGGCACACCGAGAAGGCCGAGCAGACGATGGCGCTGATCGAGCGCCGGGTCGAGGAATCCCTCGGCCGTCCGCTGCCGCCGCCCGCTGAGGCCGCCGCGGCACCGGCGGCGGCGCCCGCGAAGCGCGGCTCGTTCCGCGACCTGTTCGCCGGCCGCTACCGGCGGCGCACGCTGATGGTGTGGACGATCTGGTTCGTCGGCTACCTCGCCAACTACGGCATCACCTCGTGGCTGCCGACGCTGTACAAGGGTTCGTTCCACCTCTCGATCGGCCAGGCGCTCTGGTACAGCACGGCCACGTCGGTCGCCGGTCTGGTCGGCTGCCTGATCGCCGCGCTGGTCGTGGACAAGCTCGGCAGGCGGGTCGTGCTGGCCGCGGGCCTGGGCGGGACGACCGCGATGCTGGTCGTGCTGGGCGCGCTCGGCGCCGGGACTCCGTTGCAGCTGCTGGTGTGGTCGTCGCTCGCGGCGATGTTCAACTTCGCGGTGAACGTCTGCCTGTACCTGTACACGCCGGAGCTGTACCCGACGCGCAGCCGCGCGCTGGGTGTCAGCCTCGGCGGCGTGATGAACCGGTTCGGCCTGATCCTCGGCCCGATCCTGGTCGGCGCGCTGTACGCCGGCGGCAGCGGACTCGCCTCGGTGTTCCTGGTGCTCGGCGGGATCTGCCTCGTCGGCGCGCTGGTCGCCGGGTTCTTCGCCGAGGAGACCAAGGGCCGCACGCTCGAAGAGGTTTCGCCGTGACGGACCCGCTCCGCGTGGTCCTGCTCGGCACGGCGGCCGGGCCGTACCCGGCGCCGGGCCGGCAGGGCTGCGCGAACGCGGTGGTGGTCGGCGGGCGCGTCTACCTGGTCGACGCGGGTTACGGGACGCTCGGCAAGTACGTCGCCGCCGGGCTGTCTCTGCGCGACCTGGCCGCGGTGTTCGTGACGCATCTGCATTCCGATCACGTCGCCGAGCTGTTCACGCTTTTCCTGCTCGGCTGGGGCCCGGCGAATCAGGGCGTCGTCGATCCGGTTCCGGTCTACGGCCCCGGCCCGGACCCGACCGACCCCGGCCCGCCCGCCGCGGGAACGGCGGGCCTGATCGCGGGCAATCTCGCCGCGTTCGGACAGGACGTCGCGGTGCGGCAGCGGACCAGCGACCGGCCGCGGCTGGCCGGCCTGATCCGGGCCACCGACGTCTCGGTGGCCGGGGAAACCGTTGTGCACGAAGACGATCGGGTGCGCGTGACAGCTCGGTCCGTCCCGCATCCGCCGCTGCATCTGGCGCTGGGCTACCGGTTCGAGACCGAGCACGGCGTGGTCGCCTTCTCCGGCGACACCGCCCGCAGCGACGCGGTCGGCGAGCTGGCCGCGGGCGCCGATTTGCTGGTCCACGAAGCGATGGAGCCCGATTTCTACCGCAGCATCGGCTATTCGCCGAAACTGCTGGACTTCCTCGCCGCCTCGCACACCTCGCCGGCGGACGTCGGCCGGGTCGCCGCGGCGGCCGGAGCTCGCCGGGTCGCGCTGTCGCATCTCGGCCCCGCCGATCCCGCCCGCCTGGACGACGAGGGCTGGCTCAAGCGAGTCCGCTCGCACTATTCCGGCCCGGTCGTCGTGGGCCACGATCTGCTTGACCTCACCGTTTAAAGGAGCTTTCGCTGTGCCGGAAATCGCGATCGTCGGCGGCGGGATCGGCGGCCTGGCCGCCGCTGTCGCCCTGCGGAAGGCCGGATTCTCGCCGGTCGTGCACGAACAGGCGGGCGGATTCGGCCGCGTCGGCGCGGACATCAACCTGACGCCCAACGCCGTGCGCGCCCTCGACGGCCTCGGCGTCGGCGACGAACTGCGCGAAACCGCGGCGCGGCCGAAGTACCGGATCAGCCGCACCTGGGACACCGGCGAGGAGACTTCGCGCCTGCCGATGGGCGACGAGGCCGAACGCCGCTACGGTTCGCCGCAGCTGACGATGCACCGCGCGGATCTGCTGGCCGCGTTGGAACGCGCGCTGCCCGACGGCGTCGTCCACTTGGGACACAAGCTGACCGGACTGTCCACAGCGGACTCGGTTTCGCTGGACTTCGGTTCTTCGGAGGCATCCGCGGACGTCGTGATCGGCGCCGACGGAATCCACTCCGCCGTCCGCACCGCGTTGTTCGGCGAGGAACACCCGGAGTTCACCGGTGTCGTCGCGTACCGCGCGGTGCTGCCCGCGGGCTCGGTGGACGTGCCGAACCTGGACTCCTTCACCAAGTGGTGGGGCCCGGATCCGGACACGCAGCTGGTGACTTTCCCACTCAACCGCGGCGCGGACGTATTCGTCTTCGCCACGACCCGGCAAAGCCAATGGCGGCACGAATCCTGGACCACCCCAGGCGACGTGGCCGAACTGCGCGAGGCGTACCGCGGCTTCCACCCCGAGGCCCGTGCGCTGCTGGAGGCGTGCGAGTCGGTGCTGCAATCGGCGCTGTATGTCCGCGATCCGCTGCCGACCTGGTCCGCCGGCCCGGTGACGCTGCTGGGCGACGCGTGCCACCCGATGATGCCGTTCATGGCGCAAGGGGCGGGAATGGCCATTGAGGACAGTGTGGTGCTGTCGCGGGCGCTGGCGGCGTACCCGAATACGGAGGTCGCGCTGAAGGCGTACCAGGCGGCCCGGCTGGACCGGACGCGCGAGGTGCAGCTGGCCTCGCGGAACAACAGCTGGCTCAAGCAGAGCGGAACCAGTTCGACCGCCGCGGACGCGATCTACGGGTACAACGCCTGGCACACTGCGGTGTGACCCAGGTCATAATCAGGGTTCCGGGTGGCGTGTCTGATCGGGCCGGGTCCGTTCGACGCTTAGGTGAACAGGCACCATCCCGAACCAGGAGCTGATCTCATGCGCACCCTCATCGCCACCGCGTTCGTGTCCCTCGACGGCGTCGTCGAAGCCCCCGGCGGCGAGGCCGGCTACCGGAACGCGGGCTGGACGTTCAAGGACATCGAGTTCGACCCGGCCGCCTACGCGCTCAAGGGCGCCGAGCAGGAGGAAGCGGCCGCGCTGCTGCTCGGCCGCGTCAGCTACGAGGCGTTCTCGCCGGTGTGGCCGGACATGACCGAGGAATTCCCGCACTACAAGGTGATGCCGAAGTACGTCGTGTCGACCACGCTGCGCGACGAGGACCTCGTGACGAACTGGGGCGAAACGACCATTCTTCGCTCGCTTGACGAGGTCGCCGCTTTGAAGGAAACCGAAGGCGGTCCGATCATCGTCAACGGCAGCGCGACGCTGGTCCGCGAGCTGACCGACGCCGGGCTGGTCGACCGGCTGAACCTGCTGGTCTTCCCGGTCCTGCTCGGTGCCGGGAAGCGGCTGTTCAGCGAAACCGACAAGGACAAGCAGCCGCTGAAGCTGGTCGAAAGCGAAACCTACTCGAACGGGATTCAGAAGCAGATCTTCGAATTCGTCCGCTGAGCGCCCGCCCGGTGGTCAGGTCACCGGGGTTTCTTTGCCTGGTGCGCCCGCGTCGGACACGCCGCGAATCGTGGCGGCGCGGGTGAACCAGCTGTCGAACAGGTCGCGGTAATGCGCGGTGCGCGGCGACCGGTCGTCCGGCGACAGCCGGTCGTAGAACTCGAAGGGCCGGATCCGGTCGCCTTCGGTCCATTGCAGGTACGAGGCGAACACGGTGCCGTCGCCGAAGCGGAAGCCGTGCACGACCGGCACGCAAGCGTAGGACTTCAGCTCGACGACGATCCCTCGCCGGTGCAGGTCCTCGGCCTCCTGGTCGAGGAACGACCGGATCCTCGCCGTGGTGCGGCGGGCCTCCGCGGCCCACTCCCCGGGAAGCTCGCCCGCCCGGTCGATGAAGTCCGGGTCGAGGCACAGCAGCGTGATGCGCCAGCCGGTGGGCCGGTCGTGCGAGGTCAGCCAGGTGGCGAGCACCGGCCAGACGGTGTTCAACGTCAGGCCGAGCACTTCAAGACGACGCTGCCGCCGTCCGGTCGCGGCGTTCTCCAGCGACGAGAGCACCTCGGTGAGCGAATGCGTGACGGCTTCGCGCTCGACGCCGGCCAGCCGGGTCCGCAAGCCCCGGACCTCGCGCCCCAGCTGGTAGACGGCGATCGTGGTGACCTCCAGCATCACCCCGATCAACGCGACGAGCCCGGACAGCTCGAGCCGCCCGACGTAGCGCTCGATCACCAGCCGGGTCGGTTCGATCGTGACGAGGATCAGGTACACCCCGGCGAGCAGCGCCACCGAGGTCGTGACGATCTCCCAGATCTGCCGGACCCGGATGGACACCTGCGGCCGGTCCCGCCGCTTCCGCCTCACGACGACGCACCCGACCTGGACAGCATTCGACGTCCCCCTCGGCGTTCGCTCACGGGCCCATCGTGCCGGTGCGCGGGCGCGGCACGCTAGGGCGGACCGGGTGCTCGCGCCGCTGGCGCGCCGCGGGGATTCCGCTCGGCGAGAGGTGCTGTCCGGAGGACCTCGACCGGTGGTCGCGGGAACCGGTTCTTGCTGACCGTGTCTCCGCCGCCCCTGTCCGGCGTCGCGGGCACCGGGCGAATGTGTCGAATTCCTCTGCCCGGCAGAACGATTTCCACGAGATCAGGACGCGCCGCCGGGCGGTCCGCCGTCGGAACTAGTCACTGACAAGTCGGTGGCATACTCGATGCCATGGCCCGTCGTTACCATCACGGCGATCTGCGGCAGGCGGTGCTGACCGCGGCTGTCGAGGTGCTCGGCGACTCCGGTCCGGCCGCGGTCAACCTGCGCGACCTCGCCCGCCGGGTCGGGGTCTCGCACGCCGCCCCGGCGCACCACTTCGGCGACCGGTCCGGGCTGCTCACCGCCGTCGCCGCGCAGGGGTTCGACCTGCTCGCGGACACCCTCGAGGAGCTGCCGCCGTCGTCGGACCTGCTCGAGGCCGGGGTCGCGTACGTGTCGTTCGCGGTCGAGCACCGGGCGCACTTCGAGGTCATGTTCCGCCCGGAGCTGCTCCGCGCCGACGATCCGGACCTGCGGGCCGCGCAGGAGCGCAGCAACCAGGCGATGGACTGGGCGATCGCCGGGTTCCGGGACGGAAGCGTCGATCCGGTGGTCGCCGGCGCGGCGGCCTGGTCGCTCGTGCACGGGTTCGCGACGCTGTGGCTGCAGCGCGCGCTGCCCGCGGACGTCGGCGACGACGTCGAAGCGGCTGCTCGCGCGGTGGCGGAATTGCTTGTCCGGGGCGCGAATCCCTAGCCGGCCGTCCGTTCCGGGAGGAGTCGCTCGACCGTGCGGCGGGCGGTGTCCGCGGCAGCGTGGTCGCCGAGCCGCAGTGCGATGTTCGCGGCGGTGAGCACCGCGTCGATCTGGAAAGCGGTGCTCTCGGCGTCGATTTCCGCGATGTGCCGCAATTCCCCGGCGAGCAGCTCGCGCCAGGCTTGCTGCTGGCGCACGAGAAGATCCCGCACGGGGCCCGGTTTGCTGTCGAAGACCGGGAGATTCGCCGCCCAGAAACAACCGCCCGGGAAGAGCGGTTTCCCGGCGTAATCGAGCCAGCGCTCGATCAACGCGGTCAGCCGCGCGAGGCCCGGCGGCTGGTTCGCCGCGGGGCGGAGCACGGCCTCGGCGAAGAGTTCGCGCGCGCCCTCGCTGACCGCGAGCTGAAGGTTTTCCTTCGTGCCGAACAGGGTTTGGATGCCCGCCTTGCTGATCCCGAGGTCGGTGGCGAGCTTGCCGAAACTCAGGCCGTCGAGCCCGTCCACCGACGCGACGTCGACCGCGTGCCGGACGACCGTCTGCCGGGATCGTGCTCCGCGCAGCAACCGTCCGTCTTGTTCGCCCTCGCTCACCGGAATCATCCTGCCACAGGCCCTTGTCAATAAATACGTACGACCGTATGTTTAGTTGATGACCGACTCATGGATGGTTGAGCTGGCCCGCGAGCTGGCCGTGGCGAAGAGCCGCCGGGACGTGCCCGCGGCGCTTCGGCTGATGCACCCCGGGATGCTGCTGGAGACACCGGCCTTCGGCACGAAAGCGCGCGGGCTCGCGGAGAACGAACGGGCGCTGACCCGGTTCTTCGCGTCGTTCCCGGACTACGAGGTGGCGCTGCACGGCCACGCCGCGAACGACGGCACGCTGGTCTGCTGGGGAACGGCGCGGATGACGATGACCGGGGAGCGGTTCGGCGTCCGCCCGGACGGCACCCGCGCTGAACTGCCGGTGTTCATCCAGTTCTCCTTCCAGGACCGGCTGATCGCGGGCGAACGGTTCTTCTTCGACCTGGCGGAGCTGTGTGCGCAGTCGGGCGTCTCGACGGACGCGGTCCGGCGCACCCTGTTCGGAGTCGCGGCATGAACCTCGACGCGCGGGTGCGGGACGTCGGCGAGATCGCCACCCGGTACTTGTTCGACCTGGTCGTGGACCTGAGCCCGCGGGTGGAATTCGGGGACGGACGAGTGTTCTTCGCTTCCGCCGGAGGAACCTTCCACGGGCCGCGGCTGCACGGAGAAGTGCTTCCGGGCGGCGGAGACTGGGCGGTATTCCGGCCGGACGGCACGATGACGCTGGATGTCCGGCTCGCGCTGCGCACCCACGACGGTGCCTTGCTGCACCTGACTTACCGCGGCCGCCGTACGAGCTCGGGCACGTACTTCCGGACGAATCCGCTGTTCGAAACCGGGGCGGAGCAGTACGCGTGGCTCAACGACGTCGTCGGCGTGGGGTCGGGCTATCTGGTGGACGGCGGGGTCGCGTACCGGATCGCCGAGGTCTTGTAGCGGCGCGGGCCGGTGAGCTTCGTCAACGCCGTGCTCCCGCGCGTCATCTCGGCGGCGTGCGCGGCTCGGTGCCATCCTGGGAGGCATGACCCACTACGCGCTGACCCAGTCCGTGGCGATCGCGACCGAGCTCGAGGCCAAGGGATTCCTCGGCACGGTCGGCAAGATCGCCGCCGCCACCATCATCTTCTTCGTCGCGATCGGCCTGATCGTCGGGCTCGTCCTCGGCTATTTCATCGGCCGTTCGGTGGGACGGCGCCAGGGCAGCGGCGGCTGATCGGGTTAACCCGGCTGTCCGGAACGGGACAGAACCGCGCGCGGCCCTTCACCGGCGTCCGCGCGAGTTCTTATCCTGGGCGGAAATTCACCCAGGCGAGGGGACGAGTCCATGCGGACCGTGCTCGTAGTGCTGCTCGTGTTCGCCTCGTTGACCGTCCCGCGTGCGACCGCTGCCGTTTGCGCGCTTTCCTGTGACCCGCTCGATCCGTCCCGAGCCGCGCAAGAGACGTTTCCCTTGCCGGACAAGGACATCAACGGCCGAGTGCTGCGCTTGCACGTCTCCGATTCCGACGGGATGGCCTGGGCCAGCATCGACAACGGCCGCACCGGCGACGCGGTGTGGCTCGACCGGTCGTGGGACGGCGGCGGCACCTGGGACGGCCTGCTGGGCAAAGCGAGCATTCCGGACACGTGGACCGGCACCCGCACGCTCATGTACAACCTCACCGACCCGGTCGGCCACCGCCGCGGCCTGCTCCGAGCCTGCGGAGACGCGCAAGCCGTCGCGTGCACAGCCTGGATCTACCCGACCGTGTGCGACGCCGCCTGCGACGGTTCCGCCCCCGGCACCGGCGACAACCAGCCAGTGGGACCCGCGACCATCTTCGGCCGATCCGTCCGGCTGCACTTCGACGACCGCGGAATGTCCTGGGCCAGCATCGATTCCGGCGGCACCGGCGACGAGATCTGGCTGGACCGGTCCTGGGACGAAGGCGCGACCTGGCCGGACGGCTCGTCACTCGGCCGCACGAGCGTCCCCCTTGGTGCGACCGCGACACAGACCGCGACCTTCGCCGCTCGAGATCCACGCGGACGGATGAACGGCGGCGCCGTTCGAGCGTGCGGCCGGGAAGCCGCTCATCAGGAAGGCGCCTGCACCGCGTGGGCGCGCCCCGCCCAGTCGCGGGTCGCCGCGGGCGTCGACGCCCTGCTGTGGTCGCACGACGTTTACCGCGCCTGGTGGCCGTCGAGCTGGTGGAACTCGGCAGTCGCGGTCACCGCGCTGGCGGATTCCGGAGTTTCCGGCCTGGACCCAGTCCTGGCAAGGATTTTCGACGTGAACCGGAGGGCGTTTCCAGCCGGCGCGCGCAGCTCCGACCCGATCGACGGCGACTTCATCAGCCGAGCCGTCGACGACACCGCATGGTGGGGCCTGGCTTGGCTCGCGGCGTACGACCGTACGCACGATGCGCGATATCTCGCCGAAGCCACGAAAATCGCCGACTATGTGCACGGCTTCTGGGACACCGGCACCTGCGGCGGGGGAGTGTGGTGGGATCGCGAACGGACGTACAAGAACGCCGTCACCAGTGGGCTCTACCTTCGCCTCGCCGCTTCCCTGCACCGTCGCCTGGACGGTGACACCGAATGGCTGGCGCGCGCCCATGAAGCGGGGGATTGGTACCTGCGCAGCGGCCTGATCAACTCGACGGGCTTGGTCAACGACGGCCTCACCTCGGGCTGTGCGAACAACGGCCAGACCGTCTGGACCTACAACCAGGGCCTGGCCATCGGCGGCTTCACCGAACTCTGGCGAGCGACCGGCGATCAGTCCTATCTGGACGCCTCCCGCCGGTTGGCGGACGCGGCGATGACCGGCCTCACTTCGGGCGGGGTGCTGGTAGAATCGTGTGATACCGGCTCGTGCGATGACAATCAGAAGCAATTCAAGGGTATTTTCCTGCGGTATTTCGGCGATTTCGCCGCTGCCGCCGGGCCGTCGGTGTATCAGGATTTCGTGCGGCAGCAGGCGGATTCGGTGTGGTCGCGTGATCGCGACTCGCTGAACCGTTTCGGCGAGCGGTGGGCTGGCGGTGCGTCGAATGTGGTGGATTGGCGGACTCAGGCTTCCGGGTTGGAGGCGTTGATCGCTGCTGCTGGGGGGTAGGTTTTGTTGTGCCGTTTCGTGCTGGGGTCGAGTGCGTGGGTTGGAGATGTTGATTGCTGCCGCCGCGCGGTAGGTTCCGTCGCGCCACGCTCGTGCTGGGGTCGAACGTTGTGTTGTGGGCTCACGCTTCCGGGTTGGAGATGTTGATCGCCGCTGCCGCGCGGGAGGTTCCGTTGCGCCGCAGGTGATAGGGCGAGCGCGGTGGCTTGGTAGGCACAGGTGTCTGGGCTGGAGGCGTTGATCGCTGCTGCTGGGCGGTAGGTTTCGTTGTGCCGCTTGTGTTGGGTCGAGGGTGGTGGGTTGGTGGGCTCACGCGTCCGGGCCAGAGGCGTTGATTGCTGTCGCCGCGCGGTAGGTTCCGTTGCGCCACGCTCGTGCTGGGGTCGAACGTTGTGTTGCGGGCTAAAGCATCTGGGTTGGAGTTGTTGCTGCCGCGCGGGAGGTTCCGTTGCGCCACAGGTGATAGGGCGAGCGTGGTGGCCGGTGGGCTCACGCGTCCGGATCGGAGCCGTTGATCGCGACCGCCGCGGGGGAGGTCCCGTTGCGCCACACGCGCCGGATCGAGAGAGTGTCCGCGATGGTGACCGTCGGGTCGCCGATGACCATCGTGAGGTCCGCGCGGAGACCAGGCTTGATCCGGCCTCGGTCGGTCAGTCCGAAGCGCTTCGCCGGGAGGGAGGTCGCGGCTCGGAGGGCTTCCGGCGGGGTGAATCCTGCCTCCGTGAGGAGTCGCAGTTCGCCGTGCAGGCTGGCGCCGTGGGCCATTCCCGGTGCGCCGAGATGCGCCGCGTCCGTGCCTGCGAGGAGGTCGACCCCGGCTTCCCTGAGCGCGGCGAGTGTTTCCAGCGCGTAGTCGAAGTGCTTGCGGGGACTGGCGGACATCGTGCCGGACAGATTCTCTCGCCACTCCGGCGTCAGCTTGGGGTAAACCCGCCGGTCCTCGGCGAGCCGACGTCCGACGGGCTCGCCGGTGATCGACGCGAGCACCGTCAAGGTGGGAATCACGAAGGTGTCGCTGGCAGCGATCTTCTCGATCAACTCCGCAGTGGGCGGGCGATCGGCGAAGAGATGTGTGAGCCCGTCGACTCCCGCGTCGACGACCTGTTCCACCGTCTCAGCGGTCATCGCGTGCGCCAGCACCATCTTCCCGCGCCGGTGGCTTTCGCGGACCGTCGCCTCGACCAGTTCGGGAGCCAGGCGGGGCAGGGTTTCGCTCCCGAACAGGTGGCCGTCCTCCACCAGGACCTTGAGGTAGTCGGCCCCCTCGGCGATCCTGGCCTCGACAAACCCCGCGATCTCCTCCGCCCGAGTCGCGGTGGGCCACGGCGGGTCGCCTTCGCCCTTCCGCAGCTGATGCGGATGCCCGCCTTCGGGGGTGAGCCCGATGGAGGGAGAACGCACGTCGGCGAGATCATTCGAGGCCGCGGCCATGCGGCGTAACGGAATCATCTGCACCGGCATGGAGAGCATGTCGAATTCCGTGGTGACTCCGAACGTCAGCGCCTGCCGGAGCGACGGCGCGTCGGTGTGCGTGTGCGCGTCGATGAACCCGGGCAGCAGGGTGGCCCCGGTGCCGTCGATGAGCTCGACGCCGTCGGGACGGGTGCCTCCGACGCTCGCGATCCTGCCGTCGGCGACCTCGACGTCCACGATCCCGAGCGAGTTCTCGCCGTCGAAGACGCGTGCGTCGGTGATGACGAAGTGATTCACGGAGACCTCCCGGCAGGGGTGTGCGGTGGTGACTCCGGAACCGTAAGCGGCGATGATCTTGGTGCCAAGAAGGCACTTTTCGGGTAGCTGGTGAGGTCCGGGTAACCGGGAAGGTCAATCAGGAGCAGCGGTTTCGGTCTGATGGGCGGATCCCGCGCGGGTGCTTTCGACGGTGGCATCTCCGCAGAGCGAAACGGACAACCTCGATGGTCCCGCTGTCCTTGGCGCCGAGAAGCCCTTTCGTCGGAAAATCCACTGTGGAATGCCGGATGATCGCGAAGGAAGTGTGCTGCGAAGACAATTCCGCTCCCGGCGTGGTTGCCAGCGTAAAGGTGCTCTCCCGCCACGGCGGGCAATTCGCCCCGCGCGATCCACGTCAGGCCGGTTCGCGGCGATAGTGCCGTACACCTAGGTCACGCATCCGGTGCGCGCGGTTCCAAGCGAGCCGTCCGCAAGGGAGAAACACTATCCCCGCTGACCTATCCGTCTCAGCTCGGCCCGAGAGATCCCTGCCGGTCAGTCGCGGCCCAGCTGGCTTGTCCGGCGGTCCTAGGCCTCACTCGCTCGGCCCGAGAGATCCCTGCCGATCGCCGTGCGCCCGCTGGCTCGTTCGACGGTCCTCGGTCTCACTCGCTCAGCCCGAGAGATCCCCGCCGGTCAGTCGCGCCCCCCGCTGGCTCGCCCGACGGTCCCCGGCCTCACTCGCTCAGCCCGAGAAGCCCGCCGACCAACCGCACCCCCGGCCACCCTCACCACCCGGCACAACCGCCCAACCTCGGCAAACACCCCTTGCCGGCATGCCATGCGTGATGTATACATCTTGTCCATGAGCAGTGTACGACAGGCTGGGCGGGCCGGTTCCGCGCAGGACGTCACCTATCGGTTCCTCAAGCAGCGCATCGCCGAGCTCCCGCGCGACGGCGGGACCTTCCTCACCGAATCGGAGGTCGCCGAGGCGGCCGGGACGTCCCGTACTCCGGTGCGGGAGGCTCTGCTGCGGCTCGAGGCCGAGGGCTTCCTCGAGATCGTGCCGAAGAAGGGCGCGTTCGTGCCGCCGATCTCCGACGCGGAGGTGCGGGCGGTGATGGAGGCGCGCGAGCTCGTCGAGGATTCGTGCGTCCGCAAGCTCGCCGAACGCGTCGACGAGGCCTTCCTCGCCGAGCTGGACGACATTCTCGCGAAGCAGCGCGAAGTGGTCGACGAACCGGTGCGGTTCATCGAGTTCGACCGCGCGTTCCACCGCGCCATCGTGCGGCGGGCGGGGAATCCGGTGCTGGCCGAGTTCTACGAATCGTTGCGGGACCGGCAGGTTCGGATGGGGTTGCGTGCGGTGGCGGGCAGTGAAACCCGCGCCGAAACGGTGCTGGCTGAGCACGCGGCGATCGTCGAAGCGTTGCGCGGCGGCGAGCCGGCGGCGGCTGGAGATGCGCTGGCGAAGCATTTGTCCAGCACGATGACGGCGTTACGGGTCGGGGAGCGGCTGTGAAGGTCGCGCTGGTCCAGCTGGCCAGCCCGCCGGACGAGACGGCCGCGGACCGCCGGGTGCGGGCCGGGCAGCTGGTGGAGTCGGCGCGCGGGGCCGAGCTGGTCGTGCTGCCGGAGTTGTGGGCTGCTGGGTATTTCTCGTTCGACGCGTATCCGGACGAGGCGGAAACCCTCGACGGGCCGACGGTGGCGGCGGGGCGCGAGTGGGCGCGCAGGCTGGGTGCGTATGTGCATCTCGGCAGCCTGGTGGAGCGGGACGCCGCCGGGCGGCTGTTCAATACCGCGGTGTTGCTCGCGCCGGACGGCACGATCGCGCATACCTATCGCAAGGTGCACGTCTTCGGCTATGCCTCGCGCGAGGCGGAATTGCTCACGCCGGGCGAAACACTCAGCGTCGCGGAAACGGAACTCGGGCCGATCGGCGCGACGACCTGCTACGACCTGCGGTTTCCCGAGTTGTGGCGCGGGCTGGTGGACCGCGGCGCGAAGACGGTCGTGGTTCCGGCCGCGTGGCCGGCGGCGCGGCGCGAGCACTGGCGCATGTTCACCTCGTGCCGCGCGGTGGAAGAGCAGGTCTTGGTGATCGCGGTGAACGCGGCCGGCACGCAGCACGGCGGTGTCGAGCTGGCCGGTACCAGCCGGATCGTCGATCCGTGGGGCACCGTGCTGGCGGAGGCGGGCAGCGGCGAGGAAGTGCTGCGCTGCGAAATCGATCAATCCATTGTGGACGCGGTGCGGGCGGAGTTCCCGGTGCTGGCCGATCGGCGGTGGCCGGTGTCCACAGCAGACTTCACGGGAGCGGGAGTATGACCACGATTGTGCTGCACGTCGCGGGAACCGGGGAGGAACTGGCGTTCGCTCCGGCGCGGCTGGTGGTGGCCGGGTACACCGGAAGCGACGAGGCCGCGGTCGAGGAGCACATCGCCGAACTGGCGGCGATCGGCGTGCCGCGGCCGGAATCGGTGCCCGCGTTCTATCACCTGGAACCGGAATTGCTGACGACCGAACCGGTGGTCGGCGTGGGCGCGCCGGGGACGTCCGGCGAGGTCGAGCCGGTGCTGATCCGGCACCAGGGCAGGTATTTCCTCGGCGTCGGGTCCGATCACACCGACCGCGACTTGGAGCGGGACGGCGTCGCACTGTCCAAAGCGGCCTGTCCGAAGCCGCTCGGGGAGGTGGTCGCCGAGATCGGGTCCGAAGTGTCCATTCCGGACTGGGACCGCGTCGTCGCGGACTCCAGTGTGGACGGTTGCCCGTATCAGAAGGGGGAACTGGCCGCGCTGCGGCATCCGGCGGATCTGCTCGACCGGCTCGGTCCGGTCGAGGGCGATTTCGCGCTGTACTGCGGCACTTTGCCGCTGCTCGGCGGCGAGTTCACCTATGGCGCGTACTGGCGCGTCCACCTGGAACTGCCCGGCGGCCCGACCCTGACCCACGCGTACGAAACGAAACAGAGGAGCGAGTGATGCGCAGCGGAGCCGACTATCTGGCCGCACTGAAAGGACCCCGGCGGATCTACCTCGACGGCGCGCCGGTCGAGGACGTCGCCCACCACCCGGCGTTCGCGCCGATCGCGAAGACCGTCGCGGAACTGTTCGACCTCGCGGCCGACCCGGAGTCCGGCATCTCGGTCACCGACCCGGCGACCGGGTCCACAGTGAACCGGCTCTTCACGCCGCCGCGCAGCCGCGAAGACCTGAAGGCATACCGTGAAGCGGCGACCACGTGGGCGCGGCACACGCACGGCTGGGTCGGCCGCAGCCCGGACCATGTCGGCGCGTTCGTCGCGGCGTTCTCCGCGCACCCCGAGGCGTTTTCGCAAGGCGAGCGGGACTTTTCCGCCAACATCGCGGCGTACCACAAGCGCGTGCTGGAGGAGAATCTGTACGTCTCCTACGCGATCATTCCGCCGCAGGTTTCGCGGGCGACCACCGCGCATGCCTGGGAAGGCGACCTGATCCAGGCGGGCGTCGCGGAGGAACGCGAGGACGGCATCGTGATCCGCGGCGCGCAGATGCTGGCGACCGGCGGTGCGGTGGCCGACGAGATCTTCGTGTCCTGCATCAAGCCGCTCGGGCCGGAGGACGCCGACTTCGCGCTCGGCTTCGCGGTTCCCGTTGACGCGGAGGGACTTAAGCTCTACTGCCGCCGTCCGTATGCACCAGCGGCCACGAGCGAATACGACTACCCGCTCACCTCGCGCTACGACGAAACCGACGCACTGGTGGTCTTCGACGACGTCTTCATTCCGTGGGACCGCGTATTCGTCTACCGGGACGTCGCCGGATTGCGGCGACAGTTCTTCGACACCGGAGCGCACGTTTTCGGCAACTGGCAGGCGCAGATCCGGTTTATGGTGAAGACGCAGTTCATCGCCGGGCTCGCGCGCAAGGTCGCGGCGGTCAACGGAGTCGACAAGTTTCCCGGCGTGGTCGAGAAGCTCGGCGAGCTGGCGAGTCTCGCGTCCATTGTGGAATCGGCAGTGCTGGCCGCGGAGTACACCGCGGAACCGGACAGCAACGGCATGTGGCGGCCCGGCTCCCGCGCGGTGTACGGCGCGATGGGACTTCAGGCCGAGCTGTACCCGCGGCTGCTGGCGATCCTGCGCGACCTGGTCGGCGGCGGGGTGCTGCAGGTGCCCTCCAGCGTCGCGGACCTGACGAACCCGGAGACCCGCGCCGATATCGACAAATACATTTACAGCCCGTCCGCGCCCGCGGAGGAGCGGGTGAAGCTGTTCAAGCTCGCCTGGGACGTCGTCGGCAGCGAGTTCGCCGGACGCCATCACCAGTACGAGATGTTCTACGCCGGCGCGCCGTTCGTGGTGAAGGGCTACGCCTACCGCAACTACGGCTTCGACGGCACGCTCGCCGACATCGACGCCTTCCTCTCCAGCTACGACCTCGACGGAGCGATCACCCGATGAACAAACCGGAACACGAATTCTTCCCGGTGACCGACGTCGCTTTCACGGTGTGCCCTGGCGACGACCCGAAGATCACCGAGCGGATTCTCGCCAAAGACCCGGAAACCGGCGTCGCCACCCGGATCCTGCGTTACGAACCGGGTGCCGATTCGACGCCGATGGGCGTGCAGAAACACGATTTCTGGGAGGAGGTCTATATTCTCGAGGGCTCCTTCACCGACCTCACGCTCGGCCGCACGTTCACCGCGGGGATGTACGCCTGCCGTCCGCCGGGCATGCCGCACGGCCCGTGGCGGACCGACGAGGGGGTCGTCACGTTCGAGGTCCGCTACCCCGCCTGAACCCGCTCGTGGGCGCTTGCCGCGGTGAGCGCCCACGAGACCCTCTCAAGGGAGAACTCCCATGCTTACCACTTCGTCGACTTCCTCGGCCGAGGTCGACCCGATGACGATGCGCCGCACGATGGGGCGTTTCGCCACCGGCGTCGCGGTGGTCACCACCCGGGCGGCGGGGGTGCCGCACGGGATGACCGTCAACTCGCTGACGTCGGTTTCGCTCGACCCGCCGCTCCTGCTGGTGTGCCTGACGACCGGCGCGCGCAGCACCGACGCGGTCATCGAGGCGGGCCGGTTCGCGGTCAACATCCTGTCCGCGCGCCAGGAACAGCTCGCGCTTCGCTTCGCCCGCCGCGGCGAGGACCACTTCGCCGGGCTGGACGTGACCGAGGGCCGCCACCGCGTTCCGGTGATCCCGGACGCCTTCGCGCACCTCGAATGCGACGTCGAGCGCCATCTCGTCGCCGGCGACCACGTGGTCGTGTTCGGGCACGTGCGCAGCGTGTGCGAGCGCGACGGCGAACCGCTGGCGTTCCACGGGGGACGGTTCGCGGACCTCGCTGACCGGGCCAACGAGCCCGTGCACTGGTTCTTCTGAAGCAGTTCCCAGGGGGGAACCCGCCTCGGTGGCTGCGCCAACAGCCACCGAGGCTTCCGGTACCAGCACTTCATCCGCGTCACGGACCCTCCGACCACAGGAGCCGAAATGGCCGATACCTCTCGCGAACGTAACAGAAAACGCCCGCACACGCGGCTGGGGGTGGTGGCGGCCTCAAGTCTCGCCGGCACCGCCGTCGAATGGTACGACTTCTTTCTGTACGGCACCGCGTCCACTTTGGTCTTCAACAAACTGTACTTTCCTTCGCACGACCCATTGGTCGGCACGGTTCTCGCCTTCGCGACTTACGCGGTCGGCTTCCTCGCCCGGCCGCTGGGCGCGGTGGTGCTCGGCCATCTCGGCGATCGCAAGGGACGGCGGTCGACGCTCATCGCCAGCCTGCTGCTGATGGGTGCGTCGACTTTCTTGATCGCTCTGCTGCCCACCTACGAGGCGGTCGGCGTCCTTGCGCCGCTGCTGCTCGTCGTTTGCCGTCTGGTGCAAGGGTTTGCGCTCGGCGGCGAGTGGGGCGGAGCGGTGCTGCTGGTGTCCGAGCACGGCGGCAGTGCGCGTCGGGCTTTCTGGTCTTCGTGGCCGAATGTCGGGCCGCCGCTGGGAAACCTGCTCGCTGCCGGAGTGCTGGCAGTGCTCGGCGGGGTGATGCCCTCGGCGCAGTTCCTGTCGTGGGGCTGGCGGATCGCGTTCGGACTGTCGGCGGTGCTGGTTTTGATCGGGTTGTGGCTGCGGCTTTATGTCGCGGAGACTCCGTTGTTCAAGGATGCTCCGAAGCCTAAGGGCCTGCCTGCCGGTGTGGTGGTCCGCAAGCATTGGCGCAGTGTGCTTCTCGCCGCTGCGACGCGGTTCGGGGAGAATGCCGGGTTCTATCTGTTCTCGCTGTTCGTCATCACTTACGTCACGACTGTGCTCAAAATGGACAGTTCGGTCGGGTTGACGGCAGTGCTGGTCGGGCAGGCGTGCGCGGTGGTGACGATCCCGCTGTTCGCCCTGCTGGCCGACCGGATCGGACGACGGCCGATCTACGTGGTGGCTTCGGTGGCGACGATCGTGTGGGCGTTCGTGTTCTTCGCGCTGGTCGACACGCGGAATCCGGGCTTGATCACGGTCGCGGTGGCCGGCGGGTTGCTGATCTTCGCCGCGTACAGCTCGGTGATCGGGGCGTTCTTCGCGGAGTTGTTCCCGACTGAGGTGCGGTACTCCGGGGTTTCGCTGGCCTACAACCTGGCGTCGGTGCTGGCGGGCTCGCTCGCGCCGATCATCGCGATCGGGTTGTACGCGAAGTTCGGCACGGGGTACGCGATCGGGGTTTATCTGGCGGTGATGGGGTTGATTTCGCTCGTGGCTTCGCTGCTGGCCAAGGAGACGAAGTCGGTGGACCTTGGTGCGGTGGATGGGAAAGCGAAGGAGGAAGTTCGTGCACCCGTTGAATGAGTATTTGGAAGTTTACGGTCGTGGCGAGGAGGACCTTCTGGACGGCGAGCGCGAGCAGATCGCGGCCGCCGACGCCGATTACGACACGGACAAACACTGGGCGTTCGAGATCAAGCCCGAGGAGTGCGCGCTGATCGTGGTGGACCTCCAGGAGGATTTCGTCCGCCCGGACGGGCCGATGAGGGTGCCGGAGGCGTACCGGCAGCTGCCGCGGGTGCAGGCGCTGATCGAGGCGTGCCGGGCGGCCGGGGTGCCGGTGCTCTACACCGAGCACACCATCGCTCAGGATGTCGCGCACGATTTCCCCGCCTTCTGGCCGCCGATCGCGAGCGGTGCGATCGCGGAGGGAACGCCTGGAGCGAAGCTGTATCACGGGTTGAAGCCGCGCGACGACGAGCGCGTGATTTCCGCGAAGCACACCTACGATTCCTTCGCGGGCACGGATCTCGACTACGCGTTGCGATGCCAAGGAATCCGGACTCTGATCGTGTGCGGCACGCTCACCAACTTCTGCTGCGAATCCACCGCTCGAACCGGATACTTTCTCGGCTACCACATCGTGTTCGGTTCGGACGTCAACGCGACCGACAACGCCGAAGCACACCGCGCCACCCTCCGCACCATTCGACGCGGCTTCGGCCGCGTAATGGACCACCAAGCGATCATGACCGCGCTGAGCGAAGGCGACACCCTTCATCACGAAGCAAAACTCAAGACAGCGCCTTGACATCCAGCAACTGATTCACATGCGCGGTGAGCGCCGCGGCCTGGTCGAGATCGATCTCCCGGAACGTCACCGTGTCCCGGCCAGGCCGGAGCTGCCCGACCTTCCACAACGAGGCCGACGCGACAGTGGCGATCACCGCGAATCCGCCCGAGGTATTGCTGTCCGGGCCCAGCACGGTGAGCACGTCGCCGTAGGCCAGGATGCCGCCGGGCGGGTAGCTGGAGTCCAAGAGGTTCGACGGGTGCCCGCCCGCCGCGTCGCCGGACGGGCGGGCCCAGCGGAAGCGGTGCGGGTTGAACCGGATGCCCACCCGGTCCGAGCTCAGGTCGCAGCGCCACGACGCGGCCAGGAAGTCGGCGAAATCCTCCGCGGTCAGGAAATCCGGATCGGCGTGCGGGCCGCGGAGGATTTCGATTTCCCAGGCGGTCGGGTACGTCGGGCGCAGGGAGACCGGGAGGAGGCGCGGGCGGGAAGGAGCAGCCGGGAAAGTGTCGAGGATGTCCGCGCGTTCCAGGGCTCGGCCGTCGAGGCCGCCGATTCCGGCGAGCAGGAAGGTCGAGCGCGAGCCGAAGACCTCTGGCACGGCGATGCCGCCGGACAGCGCCAGGTACAGCCGGTGTCCGGGGCCGCGCAGTACTTCGCAGGCCAACACGTCGCCGGTCTCTACGGGGACCGATTCCCATTGCGGGATGGGGGATCCGTTGAGCGTGACGGTGGTTTCCGGTCCGGTGACGGCGATTCGGCCGGGGGTTAGGACACCTGCTTGGAATCGACCGAGCGGGATCTCCAAAGCGGCTGCGCCGGGGCGGTTGCCGACTAGAAGATTCGCGAGGCGGAAGGCGAGCGAATCGACGGGGCCGGAAGGGAAGAAGCCGAGTGATTGCCTGCCGCGCCGGCCCGGATAGTCCTGCACGGTGGTTTGCAGGCCGGGTTCCAGCACTTCTAATGCCGCGGTCTGAGTCACGGGATTTTCACCAGTTCCTGCGCGGCGACGCGGTCCGCGCGCCGTTTGGCCGCCTCGGCGGCGATGGCCGGATCGGCTTGGACGGCGAGGTGGTCGGCGACCGCGTACCGGCCCGGTTCGATGTCGTAGTCGTAGCGGCCCTCGAAGACCTGCCTGCGCAATTCGATCAGTTCCGCCTCTTCGACGCGATAGAAGGAAATCCGGTCGCCGGGGTGGATCAGGATCGGGTCCGCGCGGTGTGCGCGCGGACGGCGGACGAGGTCGCAGATCGGCAGCGTCCGGCCGAAAAGCTGGTACGAGCCGGGCGATTCGATCGGATGGACGACCAGGCACGGGCCGCCGAAAGCGACGGCGCCTTCGGGCGTCCAGGAGCGCGCCGGGTTGTATTTCGGGGCTACCAATTCGGAACGCGGGTCGAGGGGGAGCAGCGAAGGCAGGCCGGGGTAGAAGCCGGTGAACGCGTTCCACCACTCGGATTCCAGGATCCGCGAATACAGCGCCTCGCGGTTCGGCAGGCCATTGGAGCGCACGAGATAGTCGACGTTGTTGCCGTCGAGGACGTTCGGCGCGTCCGGGCGCGTGGTGATCTGGTAGCGTTCCACGGCCTCGCGCGAGGTCGAATCGTCGAACGCGATCGGGAGTTTCACGCGGCGGCTCGGCAGGACGAGCGAGCCGGGCTCGGGGATTTCCCGGTGCAGCCGGTCCATGGCGGCGATCACGGCGTCGTGCTGGATCGTTTCCGGGTCGTAGTGCACGAGCAGCGAACGCAGTCCCGGCGCGACTTCCAGCACTCCGCGCACCGGGTTTTCCTCCAGGCGCCGCGCGGAGGCGTGCGCGAAGAAATTGAGCCCGAGGTCGACCGGCAGCGGCGGTCCGTATTCGACGAGCAGCGCACGATCGCCCGCGGTCCGGTACGTGACGTCCGGCCGGGCCGGGGCGGGTGCGGGCATCGAGATCTCTTTCCGTTGTGCCGCCGGACATCCGCGGGCGGGGAAGTCCGATCGGGACGGTTTCTACCCACCGGCGCCGGGTTTTGTCCAGAACGTTGGTTCGTCCGGGTGGCGATCGCCCGGCAGCGACGCGGGCCGCCGGTTACACTTCCGGCCGCCCGATCCGTCCCCGGGAGACACCATGCCGCTTACCGTCCAGATGCTGCTCGAACGCGGCGAACACGGTCTCGAACTCGCCGCCGAGGGTGCGCATGGTGCGCTCGAGAAGGCGATTACTTGGGCGTTGATCAGCGAGCTGCCGGATCCGTCGCCGTATCTCGAGGGCGGCGAGCTGGTGCTTACCACTGGATCCCGGCTTGCGCTGGGGGAGGCGGCCAGCCGGGAGTACGTGGGCCGGCTCGTTGCCGGTGGGGCGGTGGCGCTGGGGTTCGGGGCCAGTTCGTTCTATCAGAATGTGCCTGGGGCGCTGGTCGAGGCTGCTGGCGAGGCGGGGTTGCCGGTGCTGGCGGTGCCTGCGACTACGCGGTTCGCGGCGCTGAGCCGGCTTGTCGCGGGGCATCTGTCTGACGAGCGGCAGCGGGAGTTGAATTACGCGGTTTCGGCGCAGCGGGATTTGACTCGGGCGTCGTTGTCGCCGTACTCGGCTCGGGCGATCGCGGAGCGGTTGGCCAAGGCGGTGCGGGGGTGGACGTTGCTGCTGGACGCTGCCGGCGGGTTCCGGGCCGGGGTGCCTGCGGCGCGGATGCATGTGGCGCGGGTGCGGATCGAGTTGCCGCGGCTGCGGGATCGGGCCAATTCGGCGAGTCTCAGCATGACTATCGCGGGGGAGTCCGTCGTGGTGCTGCCGCTCGCGGTGCGGGGGCGGGTGCAGGGGTTTCTCGTGGTGGGGCGGTCTACTCCGCTTACTACTGCTGAGCAGGCGATTGTTACTACTGCGGTGTCGTTGTTGTGCGCTGAGTTGCACAGTGCGCGCGGGGTGCTTGACAGCGAGCGGCAGCATCGGTTGGCGGTGTTCAAGGCCGCGGTGGCTGGGGATGTCGGGCTGGCTACCGCTATCGGGGAGGCATTGGACACCGATTTTCCGGAGGGGGATCTTCGGGTGGCGATTTTAGGGGTTCCTTCCGGGCATGAGCGGGAGCTGCTCGAACATGCCGAGGGGGATCACGGGTTGCGGAGTCTGCGGGCGTTGGTGGCTGAGTGGGAGCGGGGGCGGGTGGTGGTGTTGATGCCGCCTGCTGAGGGGGATACGCGGACGTTGGAAGCGTTGTTGCGGCGGATTCCGTTGGCTCGGGGGGCGGTTAGCGATCCGACTCCTCCTGGGGAGTTGGCTGCTGCTTGGGAGCAGGTGCGGTCGGTGTTTACCAGTTCGCCTGGGGACGCCGGGGTGCTTACTTGCGCTGGGGATGTGGCTACTAGCGGGTTGATGCGGTATCTCGACAATGACGAGGTGCGGGGGTGGGCTCGGGCGTTGCTGGAGCCGGTTACCGATAAGACTGGTGCGGCGAAGATCGATTTGCGGCATACGTTGCGGACGTTCCTGGCGCATAACGGGCAGTCGGATGCTTCGGCTACGGCGTTGGGGATTCATCGGCATACGTTGCGGTATCGGATGGGGAAGGTGGCCGAGGCGTTGGGGCGGGAGGTGGATGATCCGGCTGTTCGGGCGGAGTTGTGGATCGCTTTGCAGTTGGATGATCAGTTGTGAAGCTGCTCGTCGCCTGGCGGCGACATTGCGCACGGGCGGGGCCCACACCCCGAAGCTTGATTGTGTGAGGTTCCCCCGGTGTGCCGGACACTCTGATCCTTGGCTTTGGCCTGGGGAAGGATGTGTTTGTGTCTGGTTCGTCGAGGTATCCGGAAGAGTTCCGGCGGGATGCGGTCGCGTTGGTGCGGTCGGCGTCGCGTCCGTTGGCGCAGGTGGCTCGTGAGCTGGGGGTGAATCACGAGACCTTGCGGACGTGGGTGCGGGCGGCCGACCGCGCCGAGAGCGCGGCCGCGTCGGGCGGCGAGACGGCGGAGCGGGAGCTGCGCGCGTTGCGCAAGCGGGTGGCGGAGCTGGAGAAGGAAAAGGAGATCCTGCGGAAAGCGGCCGCCTATTTCGCGCAGGAGATGGATCGTTGACCCGCAACTACCGGTTCATCTCCGCCCACCGCGACACCTACGGTGTCGCCCGGCTGTGCCGAGTCCTCGGGGTCCGCCGCCCGGGGTACTACGAATGGCTCGCCGCCGCCCCTGCCCGCGACCGGCGGGCCGCGGCCGAGGACCGGCTGGCGGGCGAGATCGCCGGGATCCACGCCGCCCACCGGGGCGCCTACGGCAGCCCGCGCGTCACCGCCGAACTGCGGCGACAGGGCTGGGCGGTCAACCACAAGAAGGTCGAGCGGGTCATGCGCGAACGCGGCATCACGGGGATCACCCGGCACCGGTCCCGGTCGCTGACCCGGCCGGACAAGACCGCGGCGGCACCGGACCTGATCGGCCGCGACTTCACCGCCGACGCCCCCGGCGAACGGCTGGTCGGGGACATCACCTACCTGCCCACCGAAGAAGGCTGGCTGTATCTCGCGACCGTGCTCGACCTGCACACCCGCGAAATCGTCGGCCACGCCCTCGCCGAGCACATGCGCGCCGACCTGGTCTGCGACGCGATCACCCTCGCCGCCGACCGCGGCCTGACCGGCCCCGGCGCGGTGTTCCACTCCGACCGCGGCACCCAATACGCCTCAACCGAATTCCGCGCCGCCCTGACCGCGCTCGGGATCCGCCCGTCGATGGGCAGGACCGGGTCCTGCTACGACAACGCCGCCGCCGAATCCTTCTTCGCCACCCTCAAAACCGAAATCGGCACCCGCACCTGGCCCACCCGAAACCAAGCCAGACAAGCAGTATTCGCCTACCTCGCCTACTACAACCACCACCGCCTGCACTCCACCCTCGACTACCGAACACCACAGGAAACCCGCACCCACTACAGTCCACGCAACACCCACGCAGCATGAAACCCGGTGTCCGGTCCCCGGGGGAAACCTCAGTGACTACGGCGCGGGGGGGGGGGGGGTTGGGGGGGTTTTTTGGTTTGGATAAAACCCCCCCCCCCGGGGTTGGGGTGGTTTG
>NZ_JBHZAG010000092.1:0-36431 GCF_042754125.1 Amycolatopsis sp. NPDC059235 | reverse complement strand
CTCGCGCTCCGACGCTCTGTGCATCCTCCAGACGTCCGTGAAGGGCTCCTTGAGGGAATCTGATTCCCTCAAGGAGCCCTTCACGGACCTCGGTATGGCGCGATCAGGCGGAGAGCTCCGACGCTGCGCTTAGAACCAGCGCTCCAGCACCTGCGCCACCCCGTCCTCCGCGGCCGGCCCAGTCACCTCGTCGGCCACCGCCAGCACCTTCGGGTGGCCGTTGGCCATCGCGACGCCGTGCCCGGCCCACTGCAGCATCTCGACGTCGTTGGGCATGTCGCCGAAGGCGATCACCGACGACTGGGGCACGTCGAAGCGTTCGGCGACGTCCGCGAGCCCGGTCGCCTTCGTCACGCCGTGCGCGGACAGTTCGATCAGCCCGCCGGTGGACGAGTACGTGACGTCCACCGCGCCGTCGAGCACCGCGTTCACCGCCTCGGCCATCTCGCCCGACGTCATCCCGCGCCGGCTGACCAGCAGCTTGATCGCGGTTTTCCCGAGCACCTCGGCGCGCGGCGCGATCCGGCTCTCCTCGTCGCCCCACGGGTTGTGGTACTCCGGCTCGATCACGAAATTGCGCAGGTCGTGGTCCACCGACCCGGTGCCGATCCGTTCCGCGGCCAGCCGGCAGCCGGGCAGGGCCTTGTCGAGCGCGGAGGCCAGGTCGTGCAGCAGGACCGGCTCGAGTTCGCCGTGCACCGCGACCACCGAATCGGCTCCGATGTCGAGCAGCACGGCGCCGTTGGCGCACACCGCGTACCCGGTCAGCCCGAGCGGCCCGGCGATCGGCGCGATCCAGCGCGGCGGGCGGCCGGTGGACAGCACGAACGGCACGCCGTCGGCCAGGACCCGCTGGACGACCGCCACCGTGCGCGGCGTCACTTTTTCACTGGGGCCGAGCAGGGTTCCGTCGACATCGGACGCGATCAACCGGGGTTTCTCCACGCGTCCCATTCTCCCGGTCGCCGCCCGTTCGAGCGAATGTCAGTGCTGGACGTTACGGTCGGCCTCGTGCGAGCAGGCATCGTAATTCTTCCTGAAGACCGCTGGTGGGCGGCCGAGCCGAAATGGCGCGCGGCCGAGGAGTACGGCTTCGACCACGCGTGGACCTACGACCATCTCGGCTGGCGATCGCTGGTCGACGGCCCGTGGTTCTCCGCCGTGCCCACCCTCACCGCGGCGGCCATGGTCACCTCCACGATCCGGCTGGGCACCTTCGTCGCCTCGCCGGTCGCGCGGCATCCCGTGCCGTTCGCGCGCGAGCTGATCACCCTGGACGACGTGTCCGACGGGCGCTTCGTGCTGGGCGTCGGCGCGGGCGTGGACAGTTCGCGTTACGACGCGCAGGTGCTCGCCGCGCCGGAGCTGACCGCGCGGCAGCGGGTCGACCGCTTCACCGAGTTCGTCGAGGCGCTCGACGGGCTGCTGATGACCGACAACTTCGACTTCTCCGGCGAGTACTACTCGGCGCGCGGCGCGCGGAACCTGCCCGGCACGGTGCAGCGCCCGCGGCTGCCGTTCCTGGTCGCGGCCAACGGCCCGCGCACCATGACGCTGGCCGCGCGGTTCGGGGCGGGCTGGGTCACCACCGGCCGCGGCGGGGCCACCCTCGACGAATGGTGGACCGGCATCGAGGAGCTGGTCCGCACGTTCGACCAGCGGCTCGAAGCGGCCGGTCGCGAGCCGGCGGGCATCCAGCGGCACCTGAGCCTCGACGCGGCACCGGTGTTCTCGCTCAGCAGTGTCGCGGCGTTCCGCGAGGCCACCGAACGGGCCCGTGAGCTGGGCTTCACCGACGTCATCGCGCACTGGCCGCGTTCGAGCGGGCCGTACGAGGGGCACGAGTCGGTGCTGGAAAAGGTCGTCGAAGAAGTGCTGCCGGGCCTCAAGGCCGAATGATGCCTCGTGACCGCGGCGGGGAGGCCGCGGTCACGAGTTTCACTTGATGATTGTGTAGATCTGCGCGCCGGGGTTGTCGTACACGAGGCGCAGGAAATCGCGGCCCCGGAGGTCACGCAGGCCAGGGGAGAGCGGCGCGTCCTTGGCGATCGAGCCGCTGCCCACGAGCACGTGGTGCACCTTCAGCCGCTGCACTGCCTCGCGAACGCGCAGGTCAAGGTCGTAATCGCGGAAGTGCAGCGCCAGGTACGCCGCGTCCGGCGAAATCGGGCCGCCGCCGTCGTAGTGGCCCGCCACCGGGTGCACGCCGGTCAGCGCGTACATCCACGCGGTGCCGTCCAGCCGGTCGTTCAGCACCTTCTGATCCGCCGGGATGCCCATCCGGCCGAGGAAGTCCATCGCCGCGATCTCGTCCGGGCTGACCGGCGGCGTGACCTCGCCCTCCGGCCCGTTGTAGTACAGGAACGACACCGCGGTGGCGTTCGCGGTGCGGTAGAAACCGCCGGTGAACACCGCGGTCAGGGCCACGACGACCGCCGCCGCCGCGACGCCGAGCCGCGACACCACCTTCGGCCGCGCCTTCGCCCAGCTGACCGAGCGGATCAGCTGCGCGATCCAGCGCTGCAGCTCCGCCATGCCGTGCCCGGCGAGCAGGCACAGCGGGATCGCGGCCAGCGCCATCAGCCGGAACCGGTCGTTCCACCACGGCCGCGACAGCGAGATCACCAGCGGCGACGCGCCGTAGGACGTGACCAGCACGAACAGCCCGGACAGCCCGATCGCGGACACCATCAGCCAGCGCAGCCTGCCGAGCGCGCGGAAGCTCAGCACACCGACCACGAGCAGCACGGTGAGCCAGAGCTGCGGTTTGTGGAGCACCTGCTGGAAGGTGGCGAGCATGTTCAGCGCCGACATGACCGGCAGGTCCGAATTCCACGGCTGGTACGGGTACGCGCCGTTGGTGAAGCCGATCGCGCCCAGGATCTGCAGCGCGGCGAGCCCGAGCGCGATCACCATGACCGGCACTGTGCGCACGATGTCGCCGCCGATCACGCGCAGCCCGTTGCGTCCTTCGGGCACACCGTCCACCTGAAGCCCGCGAAGCGACCGATACCAGCGCTGCAGCACCAGTGGTGCCGCGAAGAGCGTGCCACCGAATAGCGCGCTCGAATGCGCGACAAGCAAGCCGTCCACGGTGAGCGCGAGCACGATGCCGGTGTCGACGCCCGGACGTACGAGGAAGCGTTGCAGCGAGACCACCATGAGCGGTGTCAGAACCACGCCCAGCGCGTACGGCAGCAGGCCGCTCGACACCGACTCGTACGCGCCCGTGGTGGCAGCGGCGGCGATGAGAGCCGCGCAGCCCGCGAAGACCGCACGGCCGCCCATCTGGCGGACCAGAGCGACCATCGACAGTGCGAAGATGCCCGCGACCGGCATGGTCACGGCGTTCAGCGTGACCGGGATGCTCGTGCCGGAGATCTGATAGACCAGCGCGGCGACCAGGTGATAGCCGTTCGGGTAGAACGAGCCGTCCGGGTACCAGTTGATCTTGCTCATGCCGATGAGCGAGCCGTCGCCGGTGTCGGCGATGTAGCGGATGCCGTTCGCGTGATAGACGGTGTCCCAGCGCTGGAAGACCGCCGTCGTCCCGCCGCGCGCGGACAGCACCACGGCGATCGACAGCGCCGTCGCCACCACGACGCACGCGGCGACCGACCAGTGCGCGCGAGTGCTCCAGACGACCGGTGGCTCCTCCGCGCCGGGCTTGATCCAGCCGCGCACGAGGCACAGTCTGCGGATCCCCCACGCGATCCCCGCCAGCAGCACAGTGCAGGCCGCGGCGGTGAGGACGTTGTAGCGGAGGCCGACGGCCGCCAGCCACGGCCCGCCAAGGCCGGTGACGGCGTAGCTGAGCAGCGGCGCTAGTCCGGCCAGGGCCCAGCCGCGCACTCCCGCGGCCCTCCCGATGATGCCGCCCGGGACCATCAGCACGGCCAGGTAAGTGGCGACCGCGCCGAAATAAGTCCAGAAGGTGTCTGGTGCAGGCATGCTTCTCACTTGTGTAGTGCGGGTAAAACCCGGCGGGATGCCGAGGTCGGTTCGGGAGGCGGTCGCGCGACTGCGTACCCTGAGCGCCCGTGAGCGAGCACACGAACTCCGCCAAGATTACTGAAGACGACTTTCGCGGTTACGACCTCGTCGTCGTCGGGTCCGGTTTCTTCGGCCTGACCATCGCCGAACGGGCCGCGGCCGAGCTGGGCAAGAAGGTCCTGGTCCTCGAGCGCCGCCACCACCTCGGGGGCAACGCCTACTCCGAGGTCGAGCCCGAAACGGGCATCGAGGTGCACCGCTACGGCGCGCACCTCTTCCACACGTCCAACAAGCGGGTGTGGGACTACGTCAACCGCTTCACCGAGTTCACCGGCTACCAGCACCGGGTCTTCGCCAAGGTCAAGGACCAGGTCTACTCGTTCCCGATGAACCTCGGCCTGATCAACCAGTTCTTCGGCAAGTCGCACACGCCGGACGAGGCGCGCGAGCTGATCGCCAAGCAGGCTGCCGAGTTCCGGACCGAGGACGCGCAGAACGTCGAGGAAAAGGCGATCTCGCTGATCGGCCGCCCCCTCTACGAGGCGTTCATCCGCGGGTACACCGCGAAGCAGTGGGAAAACGACCCGAAGAACCTCGGCGCGAACATCATCACCCGCCTGCCGGTCCGCTACACCTTCGACAACCGGTACTTCAACGACACGTACGAGGGTCTGCCGGTCAACGGCTACACCGCGTGGCTCGAGAAGATGGCCGAGCACGAGAACATCGAGATCCGGCTGAACGTCGACTACTTCGACGTCCGCCAGCACATCCCGGCCGGCACCCCGACCGTCTACACCGGTCCGCTGGACCGCTACTTCGACTACTCGGCGGGCCGGTTCACCTGGCGCACCGTCGACTTCGAGTCCGAGGTCGCGCAGACCGGCGACTTCCAGGGCACCTCCGTCGTGAACTACAACGACGAAGAGGTCCCCTACACCCGCATCATCGAGTTCCGCCACTTCCACCCGGAGCGGGACTACCCGAAGGACAAGACGGTCATCTTCCGCGAATTCTCGCGTTTCGCGAAGGAAGACGACGAGCCTTATTACCCGATCAACACGCCGGAGAACCGCGAGAAGCTGGAAAGCTACCGCGAGCTGGCGAAGACCGAGGCCCGCGAGAAGAACGTGCTGTTCGGCGGACGGCTGGGCACGTACAAGTACCTCGACATGCACATGGCGATCGGGTCGGCGCTGTCGGCGTTCGACAACAAGATCGCCCCGCACCTGACCGACGGTGCGCCGATCGACGGGTCGATCGATGCTTGAGAAAGACACCCCGCGCGGTGAAGTGGCTGTGCTCTCCCGCACCCAAAAGGTGCTGAAGAAGCCGGGCACGGTGCAGGTCGCGCGGGGAATGTCGCTGTTCGGGGAGCACAGCGCGGGATGGTTCGCGCTGGGCTTGCTCGGAGCGGCGGTGGACCGTGACCGGCGCAAAGACTGGCTGGTCGCGTCGGCCGGAGTGGTGGGCGCGCACGCCGCGTCGATCGCCGTGAAGCGCGTCGTGCGGCGCCGCCGTCCGGACCATCCCAGCGTGGAGGTTCTGGTCGGCACGCCGAGCAAGCTGAGCTTCCCGTCGTCGCACGCGACGTCGACGACAGCGGCGGCGGTGCTCTACTCCGGATTGACCGGGCGTAACCTGGTCCCCGCCCTGGTACCGCCGATGCTCGCCTCGAGGCTGCTGCTCGGCGTTCACTATCCGACAGACGTTCTGGCCGGAGCCGCCCTGGGAGGCGTCGTCGGCGGTCTGATCCGACGGAAGCTGACCAAGAAGCGATGAGCGAAACGACCGACGAGCGAACCGAAAACGCGTCCGGTACGGCCGAATCCGCGCAAGCGACGGAGCCGGCTGCCGAAAAGACCGACGTGGCCGAAGAAGCCACCGACCAGGCCGAGAAGCCCGAGGCTCCGGCCTCGACCCCGGCCGCCCCGGCCCCGTCCTCCGGCCCGAGCCCAGTGGGTCTCGTGCTGGGGGTGATCAAAACCGCGCGGCCGAAGCAGTGGGTGAAGAACGTCCTCGTCTTCGCGGCGCCGTTCTTCGCCTTCTCCAAGGCGACGAACCGGACCGAGCTGGTCATCGACGCGCTGATCGCGTTCGTGGCGTTCTCGCTCACCGCCTCGTCGGTCTATCTGATCAACGACGCCGTCGACGTCGAGGCCGACCGGGCCCACCCGACGAAGCGCAACCGCCCGATCGCGGCGGGCATCGTCCCGGTCCCGGTGGCCTACGCCTCGGCCGTGGTGTTCTTCCTGGCCGGCCTGGCCGTGTCGTTCGCGGCGGACTGGCGCCTCGCCATCGTGCTGGCGGTCTACGAAGCCGTCCAGCTCGGCTACTGCTTCGGGCTGAAGCACCAGCCGGTGGTGGACCTGGCGATCGTCGGCTCGGGCTTCCTGATGCGCTCGGTGGCCGGCGGTGTCGCGGGCGGCATCGCGATGTCGCAGTGGTTCCTGCTGGTCACGGCGTTCGGCTCGCTGTTCATGGTGGCGGGCAAGCGCTACGCGGAGATCATGCTGTTCGAGCGCACCGGCGCGAAGATCCGGTCCTCGCTGAAGAAGTACTCGGCGAGCTACCTGCGCTTCGTGTGGGCGACGTCCGCGGCGATCCTGATCATGTCCTACTGCCTGTGGGCGTTCGAGATCCGCCAGGCCGAGCACAACTCGGTGTGGGCGGTCGTGTCGATGGTCCCGTTCGTGATCGCGGTGCTCCGCTACGCGGTCGACGTGGACGGCGGCAACGCCGGCGCGCCCGACGAGATCGCCTTGAAGGACCGCGTGCTGCAGGTGCTCGGCGCGACCTGGGTCGTGACCCTGTTCCTGTCGTTCTACCTGTGAACGGCGCGCGGATTTAAACAGCTGGGATTCAGCTTCTCCACAGCATCGACGGTCACCCTCAGGGGTGGGAGCCGGGACACCCCGCCTCCCACCCGCTCAGCCCGGAGGACCGACGATGAACGACAACGAGAACCCCTCGCCCGGCGAGCGCGCCGGGCAGGAGCCGACTGAACAGTTCGGCCGGACCGGGGACCTGGGCGGAGCTTCTGCTGGTTCGGCCGGTCAGCCGGGGGCCGCTGAGGGAGCCGCTCAGCCTGGTCAGCCGGTGCCGCCTGCCGAACAGACCAGCCAGCTGGGCCAGCCCGGGCCAACCGCCGAGCGTGCAGGCCAACCCGGGCAGTCGGCCGAGCAGGCAGGCCAAGCCGCATCGTCCGCCGAGCAGACCAACCAGCTGAGCCAACCCGGGCCGTCCGCCGAGCAGGCAGGTCAACCGGCGTCGTCTGCCGAGCAGGCGGCTCAAGCGGGCCAGCAGGCCGGTCCGGCCGCCCAGCAGCCCGGCACCTTCGCCCAACCCGGCCCGTGGGGCATGCCGCTGCCGCCGCCGAAGCAGAGCGGTTTCCGCCGGTTCGTGGCCCATCGGGCGACGCAGCTGGTCGCGGTGGGTGTCCTGGGTTTGGCCGTGGGCGGCGGAATCGTCGGCGGCGTCATGGCCGCGACGCACCATCCCGGCCGCCCCGGCATGAGCCAGCACCAGGGCGGCCACCGCTTCAACGACGGCGGTCCCGGTCAGCGTCACCGCGTCCCGAACGGCCAGAACGGCGGCAACCAGAACAACGGCCCCGGGTTCGGCAACGGGAATGGCGGCAACACCGGCTCTGGGAATTGATCGAGCCTTTCGCGCAGAATCCCTGCCCTCAGGACTCCAGCAGCGCCGGGTACAAAACCGTCGGATGCGCGGACAGCGCGGCTTTCGCGGTCGCGCTGTCCGCGTCCGCGATGATCTCGATTTCCCCCGCTTCCAGGCCGTCCAGCGCGAGCCGGACAACCTCGGCCGGGTCGTTCTTGGGGATGTCGAAGCCCGCCATCATGTCGGTGTCCGTGCTGGCCATGACCAGGCCGCTGACCAGCGTGCGCTGCGCCAGGAGTTCCAGCCGCACCGAGTTGGTCAAGCTCCACGCCGCCGATTTCGACGCCGCGTATCCCGCCGAGCCCTGGTAGGTCGCCCAGGAAAGCGCGGACAGCACGTTCAGAACCGCGCCATCCTTCAATCCTGGCGCGAATGCGCGAATCATCTGGAGCGGGCCGAAGAAATTCGTTTCCATTTCGCGGCGAATCGCGGCCAGGTCGCCGGTCACCAGGTCGGTGAAGCTGGCGATTCCGGCGTTGTTGATCAGCAGGTTGACGTCCGGGGCGGCGGCCGCGGCGGCCGCGACCGAGCCGGGGTCGGTGACGTCTAGCTGCAGGGGCACGGCACCGTCGAGGTCGATCGGGCGGCGAGCGGTGGCGTAGACCTTCGCCGCGCCGCGGTCCAGCAGGGCACGGACGAAGTGGGTGCCGAGTCCGCGTGCGGCACCGGTGACCAGCGCGGTTGAGCCTGCGATCTGCATGAGGGTTCTCCTGGGAAAAGCCGTCGGAAGGGGACAACGGCTATCCTGGATCCTGACGTCGGTGTCAGGTTCTCGTGTTTGTTGTGCGGATCACGGCGGAGGCTTGCGGATGCGGATCGGAGAGGTGGCGGAGCGCGCCGGGGTCAGCGTGCGTTCGCTGCGCTATTACGAGCAGCAGGGGCTGCTGGAGTCGACGCGCACGTCCGGCGGGCAGCGCCGGTACGGCGAGGACGCGGTGTCGTGGGTGGGGCTGATCCAGCAGCTTTACGCGGCCGGGCTGTCCAGCGCGACGATCCGCGAGTTGATGCCGTGTCTGCACGCGGGGGTCAGCACGCCGGAGTCGCGCGATCGGCTGCGCGGGGAGAAAGCCCGGCTGGACGAGTACATCTCCGGTCTCGAACGCACGCGGGAGCGGCTGGAGGCGATGATCGAATTGGCGGAGACGCCGAATCCGCATTGCCCGGTCGTGCTGGGCTAAAGCGCGGCGAAGGTGTCGTTCAGGATCTTCACGATCGCGCGCGGGGTGCCGGGGATGAGCTCGGTCCGGCCGTCGGTCGTCTGGTAGGCGAGAATTCGGCCGGATTTCACGTCGGCGGCGAGGATCGGGCCGCCGGTGAGGTGCCGTCCGTTCTCGCGGCGCGCGACGTAGAGCTCGTGCGTCGCTTCCGCCGGTTGATTCAGGGTCGAGACAAGGTATTCGTGGCTGTTGGTCTCGTCGAACGGGTCCGGGGCTGAGTCGGCCGCGGGCGTGACCGAAACGGATCGGACCGGCGCGCCGGGGATTTGCGGAAGCTTGTCGAAAAGCGTCGTGGCCAGCCGAGTCGGGGCGGCTGGCTGGATTTCGACCAGGCCGTCCTGCGCGGATACCAGAATCGCGGCTTCTTCCCGTTGCGCGACTATGACGGTTCGCTGGATTCCGCCGCGCAATGCCGACCAGGCGAAGTACTCGCGTTCGGCCTCGGCGAGCACTCGCAGGGTGGTGCGCAAATACGCGGACGGTGCGTCGTTGTCCGCGAGGCCGAGCCGGACGAGAAGATTGACGGTGGCGGCGTGAAGTTCGCGGTGTGCGCCGGTTTTTACCCAGACGCGGTTCGCGCGCAGCATCGGATGCTGGTCGCCGAGGTCGAGCATGTCCCAGACGGCCGAGAGCGCTTCGACGGGCAGGGTCACCGCTTGCCTGACGTCCTCCCGCACCCGCGCCCCCTTCTCGCAATCGCCGTTAGCACGGTAGCCGATTGATTACCCGCGCGTGGTGGTGTCTGCAATTGAGAACAGGTAGCAATTGCGGAAAAGCCGCCTCCGGCTAGACGCAGACGCTATAGGCATAAATGCTCTGATGATTCCTGCTCTGGCCTTGGCGGCGGTAGACGTGTGTGATTAACCGACGATGGCCAAGCCTCCGCTCTCCGCCGCGACTCGCACCATTGGCGAACGCGTGCGCGAATTCCGCAACGACGCGGGGCTGAGCCAGGAACAGCTGGCCGAACTGGCCGGAGTGCACTGGACGTTCGTGAGCCAGGTCGAACGCGGGCTGCGCAACATCAATCTGCACAACCTGCTCAAGTTCGCCGACGGTCTCGGGGTGAATCCGGCCCGGCTGGTGGACGGGCTGCGGCCGCCGTCCGGCGACTAGTCCACTGTGGATGGTCGCAGCACCTGACGGAGCGTGCCCTCGCGGAGCAGCAGAATCTGCGTGATCACCTGCAGTCCGACGAAGAACGCGATCGACAGCCCGGCGTCGAGTGCGGGGACGTCGTCGACCGGCAGCGTGTACGCCATCCCGATGCTCAGTCCACTGTGGACCAAACTGCCGACGCCCCACACCACGGTCAGCGCCCGCCACGCCCGGCGGAACGACGGCCGCTCCTCCCACGCCGCGTCCAGCCGGGAGCCGCGGCCGGGCAGCAGAGCGCGAGCCGCCTGATACGTCGTCGGATACTGGCCGACGACCAGGCTCGCGAGCAGCCAAACCCCGGCCAGCGTGCTGAACCAGGCTCCGCGCACGAGCATCAGCCGGGCGTCGCCGGTCATCAGCGTGGTGGCCAAGCCGACGGCCAGGAACATCAGGACGAGCAGGCCGATCCCGTCCACGCGACGCCGGGTGACCAGCGTGTACAGCACGCGCAGCGCGGGTGGCAGGCCGCTGAGCAGCAGCGCCCACACCGGCGGGACGTCGAAGGCGCGGAGCAGGTAATAGCCGCCGACTGGCGCGCCGAGGTCGATCAGCAGCGCGGCCAGCGACGAGCGGAATTCGTTCCCCATGCCCTGAGTTTCGGCGCGGCGGGCGCCTCAGGACATCGTCGAGCTGGTCAGCCCGGCATCCACCGAATGGTGGAGGCCGGGCCGGGAAAACGTCAGACCGGGAGCTTGCGGAAGATCGGCCGCGGCACGTGCCGCAGGATCGACATCACCAGCCGGAACTCCGACGGCGACCAGACGAGGTCCTTGCCCTTGCGCGCGGCCTCGACCGCGACGTCGGCGACCTGCTCGGCGGTCCGGGTCAGCGGAGCGTCCTTCATCCCGGCGGTCATCTTGGTCTTGACCTGGCCCGACCGGACGACGGTCACCTGCACGCCGTGCGGCGCGAGCGCCTCGCCGAGACCGAGGTAGAAGCCGTCGAAACCGGCCTTGGTCGAGCCGTACACGAAGTTGGACCGGCGGACCCGCTCGCCCGCCACCGACGACAGCGCGATGACCTTGCCGTGGCCCTGGGTCTTCAGCTTCTCCGACAGCGCCACGCCGACCGACAACGCGGCGGTGTAGTTGACCGTCGCCAGCTCAACGGCCTTGCCGTGGTCCTGCCACAGCTCCTCGGCCTCGCCGAGGAGACCGAACGCGACCACCGCGACGTCGATGTCGCCGCCGGCGAACGCCTCGTCCAGCACCTTCGGGTGCGACGCCAGGTCCTTCGCGTCAAAGGCCACAGTGGACACTTCGGCACCGAGATCCTTCAGCCGCGGCGCGGCTTCCTCCAGCCGCGGCGAAGGACGAGCGGCCAGCACGACCCGCAGCGGCTTCTCCGCGAGGTACTTCTCCGCGATCGCCAGCGCGATGTCGGACGTGCCGCCGAGCAGCAGCAGGGACTGGGGATTACCGACCGCGTCGATCACAGTGCGAGCCTCCGGCTCATGTCAGAGGCGAAAACGCCTTCGGGGTCAACGGAAGCGCGCACCTTGCGCCACTCCTCCAGCCGCGGGTACATCTTCGCGAACGTCTCGGGCGAGGTGCGCGAGTCCTTCGCGGTGTACAGGCGGCCGTTCGCGTCAAGGACCATCTCGTCCATTTCCTCGCAGAACCGGCTGAGCCCGTTCTTGATCGGGAAATCGACGCTCAGCATCCAGCCCGGCGCGGGCCAGGACATCGGAGCCGGGTTCGAGTCGCCCATCCGCTTGAACACGTTCAGGAACGAGTAGTGCCCGGACCGCGAGATCGCCCGGCAGATGCCCTTGAGCTGGTCTTCCGCGCCGAACGGCACGGAGAACTGGTACTGCAGGAAGCCCTTGTTGCCGTACGCGCGGTTCCACTCGCTCAGCATGTCGAGGGGGTGATAGAACTGCGTGAGGTTCTGGATCTTGCCGCGCGCGCCCTTCTTGGGCACCGTCTTCTGCCACAGCTCGTTGATCAAGCCGAAGGTGAGCTTGTTGCCGAGCCCGTTGGGGAACACGTCCGGCAGCGTCAGCAGTTGCGGCGCGTCGAACTTCAACGGGTTGCTGCGCAGCTTCGGCGGCAGCTGGTCGAGCTTCGCGAGCGAACCGCGGGAGAACGTCGCGCGGCCGAGGCGGCTGTCGGACGAGATCAGGTCCGGCACCGACATCGAGTAGTCGTAGTTGAGGTCCGAACCATCGGTGAAGAGCCCGAGGGTCTCGTCGAGGTTCGAGGTGCGGTCGGCGTCCACGTAGAAGTACGCCGTTTCCGTCTTCTTCATCCGCACGGTGGCGCGGACGATGATCCCGGTGAGCCCGATTCCCGCCACCGTCGCCCAGAACAGCTCCGAATCCGGGCCCTCCGGGGTGAGCGTGCGCACGGATCCGTCGGCGGTGAGCAGGTCCATCGACACCACGTGGTTGCCGAAGCTGCCCGCCGAGTGGTGGTTCTTGCCGTGGATGTCGTTGGCGATCGCGCCGCCGATCGTCACCTGGCGGGTGCCCGGCAGGACCGGGACCCACAGGCCGTACGGCAGCGCCTCGCGCATCAGCTTGTCGAGGCTGACGCCGGCGTCGAGGTCGACGAGGCCGGAATCCGGGTCGATCGAGTGGATGCGGTCGAGCACGGTCATGTCGACGACCAGGCCGCCCGCGTTCTGCGCCGGGTCGCCGTAGGACCGGCCGAGGCCGCGGGCGATGACCCCGCGCGGGCCTGCGGAGGCGACGGCGCGGGCGATAGCTTCGACGTCGCGCGTGCTCAGCACGTCGGCGACGGTCCCGGCGGTGCGGCCCCAGCCGGTGAGCGTGCGGCGCTGTGTCTCGGGTGCTTGGGTCACGCGGACCAGGGTAGCCACGCCGAACACCGCCCGGAACGTGACCCTGAAGTGCCCGCTTCTACACTTTGCGCATCAAGGCACAAGCGTCCGAGCGTCGAAGTGGGTAATACGGACACTGACGCAATAGGCCGAGAAGGTATTCCAAGTGGTGGCTACAGAACCGCAGAGTGACCAAGCGCAGCAGGCGCCCGGGGGCCCCGGACTGCTGGGCCAGCTGATCCGCTTCGCCGCGATCGGCGGCTTCTGCGCCCTGCTCGACCTGGGCACGTATTCGCTGCTGCGTGCGGTCGGCATGGATGCCACGCCGTGGGTGGACATCGCGCGCGCGATCAGTTTCATCGTGGGCACGACCACCGCGTTCTTCCTGAACCGCCGCTTCACCTTCGCCGCGGGCAAGCGCGAGGGGAACGCCCAGATCGGCGGGTTCGTTCTGCTGTACGCGGTGACCTTCCTCGTGACGATCGGCGTGAATCGGCTCATGCTGAACGTGCTGCCGGAGATGGCGTGGAAGGCCACCCTCGCCTGGGTCGTGTCCCAGGGGACGGCCACCGTGATCAATTTCGTGATGCTCAAGTGGGTCGTGTTCCGTGTACGGCCGGTAAAGGAGAACTGAGTTCGATGCCCGGTAAAGCAGCCCCGGTCGCGGAGGCGGCCCCCGCAGGCCAGACGCGGTTCGCCGAACACGCCCCCGAAGGCAGGCTCACGGCCCAGCGCGGGCTGTACGCCGGGCCGGCTCCCATCGTCAGCAAGGACATGTACGCCGAGGTCCTGCAGGGCAACGCCCAGCGCGATCGCGGCAGCGTGACGCTGGAGCCGTCCGCGAAGGTCACCGGCAACACCTACTTCGGCCGCTTCCCGGCGAGCTACTGGCAGCGCTGGACCACCGCGACCGAGGTGAAGCTCGAAGCGGTCGTCACCGGCGACGGGCTGCTGTCGCTCGGCGCTTCCGACATGCTCGGCGACCCGCGCGTGGTCGACGCGCAGCAGGTCTCCGGCGCGAAGAGCGCCAAGGTCGAGCTGACCGGCAAGCTGGACAAGTTCTACGACGGCGGCGCGCTGTGGCTCGACCTCGAGACCGAGGGCGGCCAGACGCTGCGGGTCGAGCAGGTCCGCTGGACCGTCGACGCGCCGGAGACGATCCGCCCGACCGCGGTCACCATCTGCACGATGAACCGCGCCGACGACTGCCTCAAGAACCTCCAGGCGCTCGCCGCCGACGTGTCCTCGCTGGACACCCTCGACGCCATCTACGTCGCCGACCAGGGCACGGACCTGGTCGAATCGCGCGAGGGCTTCGAGCAGGTCGCGAAGGACCTCGGCGAGAAGCTGCACTACATCAAGCAGCCGAACCTCGGCGGCGCGGGCGGCTTCACCCGCGGCCTGTACGAGGTGGCCGGGCACACCGCGACCGAACACGCGAACGTGCTGTTCATGGACGACGACGTGCTGCTCGAGCCGGACCTCGTCGTGCGCATGACGGCGTTCTCCAACCGCTCGGCCAACCCGATCATCGTCGGCGGCCAGATGCTCAACCTGCTGCACCCGAACCAGCTGCACGTCGGCGCCGAGTACGCCCGGCTGAACACGCTGGAGCCGGGGCAGCCGGTGCAGCACTCGCTGTCCACCGCCGACCTGCTCGGCGTCGACGAGGACGGCAACCCGAACCGCCAGGAACGCCGCCTCGACGCCGGGTACAACGGCTGGTGGTCGTGCCTGATCCCGTACGAGGTCGTCAAGGCCATCGGCTACCCGCTGCCGTTCTTCTTCCAGTGGGACGACGCGGAGTACTCCTACCGCGCCCGCGAATACGGCTTCCCCACGGTGACCCTTCCCGGCGCCGGCGTGTGGCACGCGGACTTCCACTGGAAGGACTGGGACGAGTGGCACCGGTACTTCAACCTGCGCAACTCGATCATCACCGCCGCGCTGCACTCGCCGTTCAACCTGAACCTGCTCTCGCGCGTGCTGATGGCGCAGCTGGTGCGCTACCTGCTCGGCATGCAGTACGGCCTCTCCGCGACGCTGATCAAGGCGGTCGAGGACTTCCTGGAGGGCCCGGAGGTCCTGCGCGACGGCGGCGTCGAGGCGATGAAGGAGATCCGCCGCATCCGCGACGCGTACCCGGAGACCAAGCGGCACAAGGCCACTGACGTGCCGGGCATCGCGTCCAACGACATCGGCATCATCAACAGCGCGCCGCGGCCGAGCATGCAGCGGCTGGTGCTGATCAAGCGCATCCTCGACAAGGTGCTCGGCCGCAGCCGCTTCGGGCTCGGCGCGGTGCCGATCGACGAGGCGCACTGGTGGCACATCGCGCTGTTCGACACCGCCGTGGTCACCGACGCGTCGCAGGAAGGCGTGCGCGTGCGCAGCTACGACAAGGTCAAGATGTTCGACCTGGCCAAGCGCGGCGCGAAGGTGCTCAACCGGCTGCGCAAGGAAGGCGCGGGCGTGCAGGAGCAGTACAAGCGCGCCATGCCGGAGCTGACCTCGCGCGACAACTGGAAGCGGCTCTACGAGCTGTGACGGGCTGAGCTGGTCTGAAAAGGGCGTCTCGCGTTCGGCGAGACGCCCTTTTTGTCTTTTTGGGTAGCTTGGTTTCATGGCCGACCTGGTTTCCCGTGCGCGCGCTCTCGCCGACGACCTGTTGTTTCCCGCGGCCGCCGAGGTGGACCGCCAGGGCGTGGTGCCGCGGTCGCATTTCGACGCGCTCGCCGAGGAAGGTTTCTACGGCCTCGCCGCGCCCGATTCCGGGATTGAGCTGGACCAGCTGGTCGGCGTGCTCGAAGCGCTGGCCGGCGGGTGCCTGAGCACCGCGTTCACCTGGCTGCAGCACCACGGTCTCGTCGCCGGGCTGGCCGCGACAGACCGGGAGGACCTGCGAGAGCGGTACCTGCCGGACTTGATCAGCGGACGGCTGCGCGCGGGCGTCGCGTACGCGGGTGTGATTCCGACGCCGCCGCGAGTGCGGGTCCAGCGCGTCGACGGCGGCTACCGGTTCGACGGTGAAGCGCCGTTTGTGAGCGGCTGGGATGCGATCGATCTGTTGCAACTGTCCGGCCGCGACGGCGACACAGTGATCAATGCTTTGGTGTCGCCGATCGTCGGACACAGCCTGGTCGCCGAGCCGTTGACGCTCATGGCCGCGCAAGGTACCGCGACGGTACGGCTGAAGCTCGACAACCACTTCATTCCCGACGAATCGGTTTTCGCCAAGGTCAGTTATGACAAATTCGTGGCTGGCAATACGTTCGCGTCCCGGCTCAACGGATGCGCGCCGCTCGGGTTGGCCGAGCGTTGCGCCAGTTTGATCGAGGCCGCCGGCGAGGAGGAAACGGCGACGGCGTTGCGGTCCGAGCAGGACGAAATCCGGCGTCGCCTCGACGCTGGGCTCACCGACCCGGCCACGCTCCCGGCTGCCCGCGCGGCGGGTGCTGACCTGGCGTACCGGTCAGCGGGCGCGCTCGCCGCTGCGACGGGAAGCCGCGCGGTGCTGCCCGGGGCACACGCCGGCCGTCTGGTGCGCGAGGCGACGTTCCTGCTTGTCGCCGCGAGCAGACCGGAGATCCGCGCCGGGCTGCTCGAACTCGCCCGCCGCTAAACGGACAGGCCGAATTTGCCCTTTCGGCTCAGATCGTCGACATAAGCGGCTGCCACGTGGACGAAATTCACCGAAACAGTGTTGCCGTCCCGGGTTTCGAGCGAGTGAACGCCGCCGTGTTTGAGTAGGTCGGGGAGCTTTTCCTGGACTGTCTCGGAACTGTCGGCGGTGAGCGGGAAGATCAGCGGCTCGCCGCCTGCCGAGAGGTGCAGGACCAGTGCTGGTTTGGGATCTGCCATGCCTCCATGGCAGCAGCGGGTGATCATCGGCGGCAAGAGTGGTTCGCCGACAGCGGATCCGCTCACAGCGGAAGCGCGCTAGACGGTTTCGGCGAGCCGGTCCGCGACGGTGCGGGGCTCGCGACCGAGAAGGTCGGTCAGCAGCGGGCCCGATTCGGCGAAATACCCCGCCCGGGTGGCCTGGTACCAGGTGAGCATGAACCGGGCCGCCTGCTCCGGGACGCCGTTCGCGATCTGTTCGGCAACCCATTGTTCGTCGTCCAGGACGACGCGAGTGATGGTGCGACCGGTGAGGTCGGAAGCGATTTCGGCGAAATCGTCGAAAGTGACGGCGTGCGGAGCGGCGAGGGCGACGGGGCCGTCGACGGAACGGTCGCCGGCGAGCAGCGCCGCGGTGGCTTCGGCGATGTCCGCACGGTCGGTGTACGGGACGGGGCCGTCTGCCGGCTGAGCGATCTCGCCGGTCCGCTGCCACGGGCCGAGCACCTGGTCGAGCGGGCCGTAAGCACCGTTGCGCAGTGCGGTCCAGGCGACTCCGGAATCGCCGAGGATCGCCTCGGTGGCGAGGTGGAGATCCGACGGCTGGTACGGGTTGCCGGGGGCGGCGCCGTGCTGGCTCGTGTAGAGGATCCGCCGGGTGCCGGCCGCGACGGCGGCGTCGATGGCGCGTCGGTGCAGGCTGACCAGGTCGGCGGCGGGGTCGTTGCCGGAGATCAGCAGGACCTGGTCGGCACCGGCGAAGGAGTCGCCCGGATCCTCGTAGGAGCCCTGCCGCACGCGGACGCCGCGGTCGGCGAAGTGCCGCGCCTTGGCGGGATCGCGGACGCTGACGCCGATCTGGCCTGCGGGTACGCGCTTGAGGAGGTGCTCGACGGTGGCACTGCCCAGCCCGCCGGTAGCGCCGGTGACAACGATCATTTCCCCTGGCCTCTTCCTCGGGAGCCTAAGTTGACTGCATGGGTCAACTTCTTCCGCCGTCGACTTTAGGTAAGCTGACCGAGGTAGTCAACTTACGCTGAGAGACGAGGTCGCGGTGCCCGCGGAATCCCGGCTGCGCGCCGACGCCAGACGCAACTCCGAGCAGATCCGAACCGCTGCGATCGGCGCCTTCCAGGGACGGGGCCTGACGGTCCCGCTGGAGGAGGTCGCCAAGGCGGCGGGGGTCAGCAAGGCGACGATCTTCAACCGGTTCGGCGGCCGGATCGGCCTTATCGAGGCGGTTGTCGAAGAGGTCGTCGCGACGGAGTTGTTCGCGGTCATCGACCGCATGCGGACCGTCGACGACATCGGCGAGCGGATCGACGGCTACGTCACCGCGCTGCGCGATCTCCAGTACCGCCAGCCCTCCGTCAACGACGTCCTGCTGCAGACCTATCCGAACTCGCCGCAGCTCATGGAGATCTGCCGGGTCGGGGGCGAGGCCAACGAAGAACTGGTCGCGGCGGCGCGGGCCTCCGGTGCGGTGCGGCCGGAGTTCACAGCGGGCGACCTGCACGCGTTCGTCGTCGAGACCGCCCTCGCCCTCAAACACGGCGAACGGCCTCCCCGCGACGCCTACGACCGTCGCACCGCTTACTTCCTGAACGGAATCCGAACATCGCGCTCCGGATGACGCGCCCTTGGTGCCGATGGCCGCGACGGTGCGGAGTGGACTACGGTTTCGCCGGGGAGAGACCGGATTTAGGGGTGGGTCGTGCCGTACACGTTGACGCTGTCACCGGCAGCGGTGGATCTCCTGCTGGCGGAACTCGGCCTCGGCCGGGCACCGATGCCGTTCGTGGTGCCGCACATCGGCATCACCGGCGAGGAACGCGCCGCGGTGCGCGACGCCGTCTTCCGCGACCTCGACAACCGCGGCCTGCTGCGGCGCGGGACGATCGACGACGACGTCGAGATCGCGCTCGCCACCTTCGCCCGGCCCGGCCTCGCGGTGTCCGCGGCGGCCAAGATCGGCGACGAGCAACTGTTCGCGCGGGTGGCGTCCAACGGCCAGTTCGCGGTGCTCGTCTGCCAGCGGGACGGGATGTTCACCTTCGAGGAGGTCCGCCCGACCGGCATCGTCCCGGCGATCGTCGACCTGCTGCCGCTCACGCCCGCCGCGGCGGGGCAGTCGGTGACCGTCGCGCGGCCGTCGAAGCAGCCGGTGCGGGGCGACGCCTACGACCCGTTCGCCGGAGTCAGCGGCCCGCGCACGCACAATCCGCAGCTCAGGGCCGTCCAGCGGATCTTCGAGAAGCCGCGGCTGGCGGTCGGCCAGTTCACGCCGTACGTGAGCGACGGCAACGGCCACGAGCGCGCGCTGCCGTCGCTCGCGTGGTTCGACACCGAACTCGGCCGCTACCTGCTCAGCACGCGCGATTCCAGCGACGGCAACCGCTGGCTCACCTACGCGCCGGCAGACAATGCCCGTCTGGCCCAACAACTGTTCACCCAGCTTGAAGGCTATTCGGCAAACGCCTGACCGGAGCGGCTCGCGTCGGTAAACTCCGGCGCATGAGCACTGATCCGCTGGCGGCAGGCGGGCTGAACGCCAAGGGCATCGCCGAAGCCGCGGCCGAAACGCACAAGCTGGCCGGGACCGCGAAAGCCGGCGGGTTCAGCATCGACGGCGACGCACTCGGTGACCTGCGCAAAGCGCTCACCGACATGGTCACGCGCCTCGAACGGCTCAAGCCGCAGACCCAAGCGCTGACGACCGCGCCGAAGCTCGGCAGCCACCCGTACGGGCACACCGTGGCCGAGCACGACCGCAAGAGCGGCTCCGACGCCCCTGGCGCGGCCCTCGACGTGCTGGACCAGTTCGGCCGGATCCTGAAGGAGGCCGACGAGGCCCTCGCGCGCGCCGGCGGGGTCTACACCGAGAACGAGAGCCAGGCCATCGACTCCCACCGCACCGTGAAGGGCAGCACCGAATGAGCACGCCGCAGCCGGGGCTCGCGCCGTCGGACGCCGACTACCTCGGGCACCCGCACCAGCAGTTGAAGTCGTACGTCGAGACGAATCTCGACGTGGAGCAGGTTTCCTCGGTCTCGCACGCGTACACCGAGGTGCAGAAAGCGTTCGAGGAGTTCGCGACGCAGCTGGGCGAGGCCGTCAAGAAGGCCGCACACGCGTGGAGCGGCGAGGCCGCGGCCGGTGCGCAGGCGTATTTCGTGAGCCTCGCCGAATGGGCCGAGGCGAATGGCCAGAATGCGAAACTGGCCGCGCAGATCGTCGAGGAACAGGCGTCCGCCGCGCAGGTGGCGAAGCACTCGATGCCGGACGCGGTCCCGTTCGACTGGTCTGAAGAATTCGACAAATGGTCGCACGCCAGTCCGCTCGAAATGAGCAATGAGATCGATGCGACGCTGAAGAAGCAGCAGGACAGCCGTTCCGCGCACGAACAGGCCGCGGAGACGATGTCGAAGTACGACGCTTCGCTGCACGAGACCGGTTCGAAGCAGCCGGCTTTCGCGCACCCGCCGAAGTTCGGCGTCGCGGCTGGTGGCGGTGCCGCGGTGGCGATGCCGACCGGTCCTGAACACCACGACGCCGCTCCCGCTCCGGCCAGCCCCGCGCCTGCTCCTGCCGCGGCTGACGCTGGTTCGGTCTCGGCGGGCGGCGGCGCTGCCGCGGCCGGACACTCGGCCAGCGCCCCGACGGTCAGCGGCCCGAGCCAGTTCACCGGGGCCGTGCACCAGCAGATGCCGGACCCCAGCACGACGGCGGCGGGCACCGCGCCTGCCGCGGCGCAGGCCGCCCCGAGCGGCGGCAGCGGCGGTGCGTCCGGGGCGGGCATGGGCGCCATGCCGATGGGTGGCATGCCGATGGGCGGTGGCGGCGGAGGTTTCGGCGCCGACGAGGAACACCAGAGCAAGGTCGGCCGCGGCGGTGGCTCGTTCGGCCCCGGCGACGGCGCGATGGAGCCGGGAGCGGCCGACGTCGCGGCCGGAGGAATGGGCGGCGCTCCGGCTCGCCCCGGCATGGGCTTCGGCGCCCGGCCGTACGACGACAGCCTCAACCAGCCCGCGTTCGTGATGGAACTCGAGGACGACGACGAGGTGTTCGGCAGCGGACATCGTTCCGCGCCGCCGGTGATCGGGGAATAGCTCGGGAGTCCGTTGTGGACGATGGGGTCAGCGCACTGTCCACAACGGACTGACCGGTTCAGTACCGGTAAAACTTCTCCGCGCGGCCCTGCCGGACCAGCTTCAGCCACTGCAGGAACGCCTTCGGGTCCCGCTTCACGCCCACGAAATACAGGCCGAAGCGCAGCACTTCCAGCGCCCCGATCTTGCGCATTCCCGGCTGCGACAGCAAATACCCGCGGTTGCGGTACGTGTAATACCGCTTGACCTCGTTCTCCGGGTCCTGTGCGTGGAATTTCCCGCCCAGCATCGGCTTGAACTCGTCCGAACCGTCGGGGTGCAGGTAGGTCGTGCGCAGCGACGTGCCGAACGGCAGGCCAGACCGCACGAGGCGGCGGTGCAGTTCCACCTCGTCGCCGCGGAAGAACAGGCGCAGGTCGGGCACGCCGGTGACGTCCAAAGTGGACGAACGGAACAGCGCGCCGTTCATCAGGGACGCGATGCCGGGCAGGAAGTCCGTGCCCAGTTCGGCCGACGAGCGCTTCCAGGTGAGGCCGCGGCGCAGCGGGAACGCCAGCTTCGCCGGGGCGTCGATGTTGGCCACCACCGGGGAAATCTCGGCGAGGCCGCGCTTTTCGGCTTCTTCCAGCAGAATCTCGAGCACGTGCTCGTCCGCGGGGCGGCCGTCGTCGTCGGCGAGCCAGACCCAGTCCGCGCCGAGCGACAGGGCGTGCAGCATGCCGAGCGCGAAACCGCCCGCGCCGCCGAGGTTCCGGTGTGACGGCAGGTACGTGTACGGCAGCGGGTAGGCCTCGACCACGTCTCGCGCGGACTTGTCCGGCCCGTTGTCGACCACCACGAGGTGGTCGACCGGCCGGGTCTGGGCGGCGATGATTTTCAGCGAGTCCGCGAGCAGCTCGCGCCGGTGCCGCGTGACCACCACGCCGACGACGGCGCCCTCGGGCAGCTCTCGCGTCTCGCCGGTCATCATTCCCCGCCGTTCGTCGTGGTCGCGGGCTCGATGCCGAGGCGCTCGAGACCTTCCTGGCTCATGTTCTCGAACGGGTCGCGGCCCTTGTACTCGGTGAGCACCTCGCGCAGCGAACCCTGCTTCTTGACGTGGCCCTCGTCCATCCAGATCGCGGTGTCGCACAACTCCATCAGGAACTCGTCGGAGTGGTTCGCGAACACCAGGATGCCGGAGCGTTTGACCAGGTCCTTGAGCCGGTCGCGGGCTTTGTTGAGGAACGCCGCGTCGACCGCGCCGATGCCCTCGTCGAGGATCAGGATCTCCGGGTCGATCGAGGTCACGACGCCGAGCGCGAGCCGCACCCGCATGCCGGTGGAGTACGTCCGCAGCGGCATCTGCAGGTAGTCGCCGAGTTCGGTGAACTCCGCGATGTCGTCGACCCGCTTCTCCATTTCCTTGGCGCTCATGCCGAGGAACAGGCCGCGGATCAGGATGTTCTCGACGCCGGAGATCTCCGGGTCCATGCCGATGCCGAGGTCGAACACCGGCGCGATCCGGCCGACGATCCGCGACGATCCGCGGGTCGGCTCGTAGATCCCGGCGAGCAGCCGCAGCAGCGTGGACTTGCCCGCGCCGTTGTGCCCGACGAGACCGACCCGGTCGCCCTCGCGGAGGCTGATCGACACGTCGTGCAGCGCCTCGATGATCGGCACCTTCTGGTCGGAACTGATCTTGCCGCCGACCTTGCCGAGCACGCGCTTTTTCATCGAACGCGTCTTCGCGTCGAAAATCGGGAAGTCCACGTACGCGTTGTGGACGTCAATGCTGACCATCTGTCACACCCAATACGAGACGCGAGACCGGTAATTGCGCATGGCGACGAGGGCGAGCGCCCACCCGACCACGGTGAGCCCGCCGACCACGACCCAGCTGGTCCAGCTCACCGCCTGCCCGATGAGCGGCGACCGCACCACCTGCATGTAGTGGTAAAGCGGGTTGAGCTTGATGATCGGCAGCGCCCACGACGCACCGTCCCGCGCGCCGCCGGACAGCAGCTGGTCGACCGGCCAGACGATCGGGGTGCCGTAGAACATCAGCTGGATCAGCGAGTTGATCAGCTGCGGAATGTCGCGGAAACGCGTCGAGATGATGCCGAGCAGCAGCGCCGCCCAGCCCGCGGTGAGCGCGAGCAGCACGAACCCGGGAATGGCGAGGAAAATGTTCCAGCTCAGGCCCGGGTGGCAGAACTTGTCCGGTACGCACACGCCGTCTTTCGACCCGAGCGAATACGGGGAATCGAGCGCCGAGAAGAAAATGATCAGCAGCACGACGTAGACGATCATGTTGTGCGCCAGCAGCAGCGTCTGCCGCCAGATCGTGCGCAGCACGTACACGCTGATCGGCGCGGGGACCTGTTTGATCAGCCCCTCGTTCGCGATGAACGTTTCCATGCCTTCGGTGAGGCAGCCCTGGATGAAGCCCCAGATGATGAAGCCGGTGGAGAGGTAGGGCAGGAACACCTCGATCGGCGTGCGGAACAGCTGCGAGTACAGCAGGCCGAGACCAAGCGCGATGACACCCTGGCTGATGGTGATCCAGAACGGCCCGATGATGGACCGCCGGTACCGCTGCTTGATGTCCTGCCAGCCGAGATGGGTCCACAGCTCGCGGGAGGCCAAACCGGTCTTGATGTCGTCGATCGCACGCCCGAACGTCTTGCTGTCCGACGACGGTGGAACCGGAGTCGAGACATCGGGTTCGGCTGCGTGAACCGTGCTGGTGGCATGCACGTGGACGAGGGTACCGATGGGACACGCCGCATCGATGGCAGGGCGGATGCGCCGGGTGGGGCAGGCCACGTCGCGGAACCGGTTAAGGTCGCCAGCAGACCGCACTCCCGCTCCGATCCGGAGGTCTCCCCATGTTCCTGCTCGGCCAGCACCCGGTCGGCGCCGACCACTCGCCTGTCGTGATCGCGGAGATCGGGATCAACCACGAGGGCGACCCGAAGAAGGCGCACCGGATGGTCGACGACGCCGCCGACGCCGGGGTCCAGGTGGTGAAAATCCAGACACACGTCGTGAACGACGAAATGATCCCGAACGACGTCGTTCCGGGCAATGCGGACGAACCGATCTGGGACATGATGAACCGGGTCGCGCTGTCGGCCCAGGACGAGCGCGAGATCAAGGCGCACGCCGAGGAACGCGGCATGGTGTTCCTCTCCACGCCGTTTTCCCGCGCGGCGGCGGACCGGCTCGCCGAGCTGGACGTCGCGGGATTCAAGATCGGCTCGGGCGAGTGCAACAACTACCCGCTGATCCGGCACGTCGCGTCGTTCGGCAAGCCGGTCATCCTCTCGACCGGGATGAACGACATCGCCTCGATCACGCCCGCGGTGGAGATTCTCCGCGAGGCCGGGGTCGGCTTCGCCCTGCTGCACTGCACCTCGCTCTATCCGACGCCGCCCGAGCAGGTCCGGCTCGGCGCGATGAGCGAACTCGGGACCGCGTTCCCCGACGCCGAGCTGGGCCTCTCGGATCACACGACGACGATCTACCCGTGTCTCGGCGCGGTCGCTCTCGGCGCGTCCGTGCTGGAGCGGCACTTCACCTCCGACATGAGCTGGCCGGGGCCGGACATCCCGGTTTCGTCCCCGCCGGAGGAGTTCGCGCGGCTGGTCGAAGGCTCCCGGCTCATCCACGCCTCGCGCGGCGGCAGCAAGCAGATCCTCGCCGAGGAGCAGCCGACGATCGACTTCGCGTACGCCTGCGTGGTCACCACCAAGGACATCGCCGAGGGCGAGCAGCTGACCACGGACAACATCTGGGTCAAGCGGCCGGGCACCGGCGAGATCAAGGCGAAGGACTACGAGGCCGTGCTCGGCCGCCCGGTCAAGAAGGCACTGGCGGTCAACACCCAGGTCAGCTGGGCGGACCTTGGCTGAGCAAGCCGTCCGGGAGGTGCTTTTCCTCACCGGGACCAGGGCCGATTTCGGCAAACTGCGCGACATCATGCTCGCGGTGCAGGAGAGCCCTCGGCTCTCCGCCCGGATCGTGGTGACCGGCATGCACATGCTGCGCAGTTACGGCTACACGGTGCGCGAGATCGAGCGGGCCGGGCTGCGGCGGCTGCACCTGATCCCGAACCAGATCGAGGACGAGCCGATGGCGCTCGTGCTGGCCAACACCGTGCAGGCGCTCGCCCGGCTGGTGCACGAGGAGCGGCCGGACGCGATCGTGGTCCACGGAGACCGGGTCGAGGCGCTCGCCGGCGCGATCGTGGGTTCGCTCGCCAATGTCCGCGTGCTGCACATCGAGGGCGGCGAGGTCAGCGGGACGATCGACGACGTCATCCGGCATTCGCTGTCCAAACACGCGCACGTGCACCTCGTGGCGAACGAAGAGGCCCGTCGCCGCCTGCTTCAGCTGGGCGAGGAAGAGGAACGGGTTTTCGTCGTGGGCAGTCCTGAGGTCGACGTGCTGACGTCGCCGCTGCTGCCCGCGCTCGACGAGGTGCGCGATCGCTATGACATCCCGTTCGCCGACTACGGGGTGCTGGCCTTGCACCCGGTCACCACGGAACTCGACCAGAACCGGCGCAATGCGGCCGCGGTCGTCGACGCGGTGCTGCGGGGCGGCAACTGGGTCGTGATCGAGCCGAACAACGACGAGGGCTGCCGGGAGATCCGGCGTGAGCTGGATCGCCTCGACGGGCCGAACGTCGTGCGGCTGCCGTCCATGCGGTTCGAGTACTTCGTGACGCTGATGAAGAACGCGACCGTGGTGCTGGGCAACTCGAGCGCCGGGGTCCGGGAGGCTCCGGTGCTCGGTACGCCGTCGGTCACGGTGGGTACCCGGCAGCGCAACCGGGTCACCGCGCCGAGCGTGCACTGGGTGGATCCGGATTCAGGGAAGATCGCGGCGGCGCTCGAGCACGCGCGTGAGCTGGGCCGATGTGAGCCTTATTCGGCGTTCGGCGGGCCGGGCGCGCAGCGCCGGATCGCGGAGCTGCTGGAAGGCGAGGAGGTGTGGCAGCCGTCGCTCTACAAGGTGTTCGTCGACCGCTGAAGCTCGATCGCCTGCGCTTCGGCCAGGCGCAGGTCCGCGGCGGTGTCGATGTCGACCGCTCGTTCGGCGGGGATGACCTGGCACCGCACCTCAGGCACGAAGAACCGCTGATGGCTGCGCAGATCTCCGGCGCGCACCAGGTAGATGCCGCCGGTCGGACGGAGGACCGGAGGCAGGGACTGGCGAGGCGCTTCCAGGTCCTCCCACGTGTGAACCGGAGTGACGCTGCCGTCCGGCCCTTCGAGGCACACCTTGAGCGGGTGGTGATCGTGGGAACGGCACATCTGCACCACGGAACCGCTGGGCCGGCCATCGTGAATCTCGACGCATTCGGCGATGTCGCCAGCGGTTCGCAGCGGCGACGTCGGCTGCAGCAGGAGCACCAGCGTCGAGTCGGGGACGTCTCTCGCGTCCAGCGCGTGGACTACCGCGGGCAGCGTGCGGCTGCTGGCCTGGGCGAGCGGGGACGGCCGGTCTACGACCGCGGCCCCCTCGGCCGTCGCGGCCGCGGCGATGTCACGATCGTCGGTGGTGACGACCACATCTTGGATACCGGCAGTGAGCGCGGTGTGCACAGTGTGTGCGACAAGCGGGCGGCCGAGAAAAGGGACGAGGTTCTTGCCGGGAAGCCCGACCGAACCGCCTCGAGCCGGGACGATCGCCACAGTGTCCACCGCACGAGCCTCCGAAGGTCGGATTGTGCCGCCCTGCCAGGACGGGGAATCTGGTTCGTCGGCTATTGTCCTTCTGCTCGGTTTACGGCGATCGGGGGGATCGAGCTGGGGCCGGCTGGGGATCCTCACGACGTGGTAGGGATGCGATGAATCCGACACAGTTCGCGGACGAAGTGTCCGGCAGCGCCCGGCTGGGCCAGCTGGACACGCCTATTCGCGACCTCTTGTCGGCCTATGCCCGAAACCCGGGACGGGTCGAGAGCATCACGGTCGTGGGCAATGCCCCGATGGCCCCCGATGCCCGGCGCGCGGAGCTGATCGATTCGAGCGACCTGGTGTTCCGGATGACCACGTTCGCGTTGGACGAGCCCGACGCGCCTCCCGCGTACGGAACGCGCGCGGATGTCGTTGTCGTGCACCGCGGTCTGACCGCGTCTCCTTACACATTCGCGGATTACCCCTCGCGGATGTACCTGCTGGCCGAGCCGGGCCGGTTGTTCTGGGAACCGGAGACCTTGCCGGACTGGTGGCCGTCCGACTTGGGTTTCGTGCCGATTTCGAACCGCCGTTTCGTCGTGCCGCTGGTTCGGTTGCTGGGCCTGGATCCCGGGCAGCCGGTGTGGGCGACCACCGGAACGCTGGTGGTGTACTTGTGCCGGGAATTGTTTCCCGAGGCAACCGTGAAATTGACCGGCGTGTCCATTCTCGACAATCCTGACCAGACCATGTTCGAGCACGCCTGGGGAGACCGGGTCGGCATTACCGCCGAGCACCGATTGCACGCGGAATCGGCTCTCCTCAAGTCGTGGAGCGAAACCGGAAGAATTGAGATCCTGCCGTGAGCGAGCTGCGTCGTGCCGCTTCCCGCGTGAAGCGATTGGTGTTTCGGGCCGGACATCCGGCGCTGGTGCGGTTCCATCATCGGGTGGAACGCATCGTCGACGGACGGCTGCGACCGGAAATAGACGCGACCCGTTCCCGCATCGACGAGGTCCGGGACGAACTGCGCGCCGAATTCCGCGAGGAACTCCGCCGGGTCAACGCCCGCTGCGACGAACTGGACGGCCACGTCAAGTGGCTCTACGACGAACAGCGCCGCCTCGCCCCGCACATCGCGGCCCTGGACGCCCGGGTCGCGGCGTTCGAGCGCCCAGGCTCCCCGGGACGCCTGGCCGAGCGGCTGGAGTACGCGGCCGACGAGGCAGACGAGGTGCGAGCGGAACACGCCCGGATTCGGGCGCGGTTGTCGGCGGTCTCGAAGTACGAGGAAAGGCTTGCCCGGGTGGAGGAGAAGCTCGGGCGGGAGAACTGACAGCCGAGCTTTTCGCAGATGAGCGGGATTGAGGACCGAATCTGTCCTCAATCCCCCATAGCTTTTCCCGCATGACCGAGACCCCGTTCCGGATCCACATCCCGCAGTCCGACCTCGACGACCTCACCCGTCGCCTCGCCGACACCCGCTGGCCGGACCCCTTCGAAGACCCGGCGTGGGAGCTGGGCATTCCGGTGACCGAAGTCCAAGACCTCGTCGAGTACTGGCGGCTCAGCTTCGACTGGCGGGCACAGGAAGAACGCATCAACGGCTTCCCCCAGTTCACCACCACCATCGACGGTGCCAACGTCCACTTCCTGCACCTCGAATCCCCCGAACCGGACGCCGTCCCGCTCCTTCTCACGCACGGCTGGCCGGGCTCCATCGTCGAATTCCTTGACCTCATCGGCCCCCTCGCCGACCCCCGGTCGTACGGCGGCGACCCGGCCGTCGCGTTTCACGTCGTCGTTCCGTCCGTACCCGGGTTCGCCTTCTCCGGGCCGACCCCCGACCGCGGTTGGGGGCCGGCGCGGACGGCGCGTGCTTGGGCCGAGTTGATGACGCGCCTCGGGTACGAGAGGTTCGGTACGCACGGCGGCGACTGGGGCGCGTTGATCTCCCGCGAGCTCGGCCTCCAGTTCCCGGACCGGATCATCGGCGCGCACGTCACGATGGTGCCGTCCGCGGTGGCGCGCGACGAGGCTGACCTCGACGGGCTCAGCGGGGACGAGCTGGCGAAAGGGCAGCGGTCGCTGGAGAAATCGCGGGCCTTCCAGCAGACGGGCATCGGCTACGCGATGATCCAGTCCACCAAGCCGCAAACGCTTGCGTACGGCCTCACCGACTCCCCGGCCGGGCAATTGGCCTGGATCGCCGAGAAGTTCCGTGCCTTTTCGAACACCGACCACGACCTGATCGACCGCGACGATCTGCTCGCCAACGTCTCGATCTACTGGTTCACCCGCACCGCCGCCTCGTCCGCGCGGATCTATGCCGACCAGGACGTCCAGTGGGGCGCGGCGCTGCCGTCGTCGACTGTGCCGACCGCGGTCGCGGTGTTTCCGGACGACATCGGGCTTCCGCTGCGGAAACTGGCCGAGCGGACTGACCGGATCGTGCGGTGGACGGAATTCCCGAGCGGCGGGCACTTCCCGGCGCTCGAAGAACCCGACCTGCTGATCGGAGATCTTCGAGCGTTCTTCTCCGCGAAGAACCAGGGTTGAGGTAGAAGTGGCTCCCTCGTAGGACGTGCGGAGTGGGGAGAGGTGGTCAGCGTGCAAGCTGCTGGTCGGCTGGCTGAATTTCTGAACTGGACGGGAAGCGTGGACGGCGAACTGTCCTGGGCCGAGGTCGAGGAGGCGATGGGGTTTGCCTTTCCCGAAGACTTCAAAGCCGTGGCCGCCACGTTCCCGACCGGTGCTTTCGGCGGGCGCATCTACTTCATCTCGCCGATCCAGAGCGCTGACTCCCTGGGGATGTTCAAAGATCGGCTGGAGATCACGATTTCGTCCTTCCACGAAGGCAGAGAGATTCTGCCGGACTACTTTCCACACCGGTTCCACCCGGAGTACCCCGGTCTTATTCCGTGGGCGGTGGACGACGAGCACGCGTACTTCTGGAATGCCGTCAGCCCGGCTGAACCCGACGGGAAGATCTTCTTCTTGGAGAACACGGGTCCAGACTGGGGTGCTTACGAAGGAAGCATTGAAGACTTCCTCATCGATATCCTCTCCGGCTCCTTCACGCACCCGGGGCTTTACTCGAACCTCAACGAAAAACCGCGAATGTACGACGAGTACTGATGAGAAGAGACGGTCCGTCACCACCGCCAAGGCGATGGTGACGGACCGCAGTCGCCCCTAGAGGTACTGCCCAGTCCCCGTAATCCCGTGCCCGTGCCCCTCACCCGGCTGCCCAACAGACCCGGACGAGCCAGCCGGCAGTCCACGACGCATCTGCTCCAGCTGCACCCGCGCGGCCATCTGCTGCGCGAACAGCGCCGTCTGGATGCCGTGGAACAGGCCCTCCAACCAGCCGACCAGCTGGGCCTGCGCGATGCGCAGTTCGGCGTCCGAAGGAGTCTGGTCCTCGGTGAACGGCCGCACGAGGCGCTCGAGTTCCTCGCGCAGTTCGGGCGCCAGGGCCTGCTCCAGTTCGCGCACCGACGTCTGGTGGATCTCGCGGACCCGGTTGCGGCTGGCGTCGTCCAGCGGCGCGGCGCGGACCTCTTCCAGCAGCTGTTTGATCATGGTGCCGATGCGCATCACCTTGGCCGGTTCCTCGACCAGGTCCCCGACGGTCTCGTTGTCCTCGCCGTCGGGGGCGATCTGCGCGGTGCCGACCGGAACCCCGTCCGGTCCGACGACCACCACGTGCGGCGCGTCCGTTCCGTCCCCGGTCGCGCCCGTTCCCCCGAAGTTCGGCTCGCTCATGTGCTCCATCCCCGTCGCTGTTGGCGGTCCTGACCCGAGCCTAGCGGCCGTTCGGGCAGTTCTGCCCAACCCCGCGGCAACCGCGAAACCGCACGTCCGTACGGTGTCCCCATGGCGTTCGACGTCGCTCGTATCCGTGGGCTGTTCCCCGCGCTTGGCGACGGCTGGATTCACTTCGACGGCGCCGCCGGAATGCTCGTGCCCGAACAGGTCGCTTCGGCCGTTTCGACGGCCATGCGGGCGCCGGTGTCCGGGCCGGGCGGAGCTTTTCCGGCCTCCCAGCGGGCGGAAAGCATCGTCACCGCGGCCCGCCGGGCCGTGGCTGATCTGGTCGGGGCCGACCCGGCCGCCGTCGTGCTCGGGCCGAGCGCGCCGGTGCTGCTGCGCAGGCTTGTCGACGCGCTGGCCGAACGCTGGACGATCGGCGACGAGGTCGTCGTCTCCCGGCTCGACGAAGAGGCCAACATCGCGCCCTGGCGGCGTGCCGCGAAGCGCGTCGGCGCGGTCGTGCGGTGGAGCGAGATCGACATCGAGACCTGCGAACTGCCCGCGTGGCAGTACGAGAACCTCGTGTCGGCGCGGACGAAAGCGGTGTCGGTGACGCTGGCGTCCGGGTCCGTCGGGACCCGGCCGGACGTGCCTACGGTGATCGAATTCGCCAAGCGCGTCGGCGCGCTCGTGGTGGTCGACGCGACCTACGCGGCTCCGTTCGTGCCTCTTGACCTGCAAGAACTCGGTGCCGACGTCATGGTCGTCTCCGCTCCTTCGTGGGGCGGTCCCGCGGTCGGCGCGCTCGTGTTCCGCGATCCGGAGCTGCTGGAACGCATCTCGTCGGTGTCGCTCGACCCAACCGCCACCGGGCCCGCGCGGCTCGAACTCGGCCCGCACGCGTACCCGCTGCTGGCCGGCGTCGTCGCGTCCATCGACTACCTCGCCGGCCTCGACGACGCCGCGACCGGCTCGCGCCGCGAACGCCTGGTGACGTCGCTCGGTTCGGCCAAGTCGTACCACGCGGGGCTGCTCGCGCAGCTGTCCACGGAACTGCGCTCGCTGCGCCACATCATGGTGATCGGCGACGCGATGCGCCGGATCCCCGCGCTCGCGTTCGCCGTGGCCGGCGCGAAATCGTCGCAGGTCGCCGAATACCTGGCGTCGCAAGGCTTGTGCGCGTTCGCCGACGACGGCACCAGCGGCGTGTTCGCGTCGCTGGGCGTCGGCGAGGTCGGCGGAGCGGTGCGGATCGGGCTCGCGCACTACTCCAACGTGTTCGAGATCAACCAGCTGGTGCGGGTGCTCGAAGAACTGCGCTGAAGCCTGGTGCGTGTTGATGCCGGTTAGAACCGGCATCAACACGCACGAGCGTCAGGACTTCGCGGCCAGCAGGACCTTCCCGAAGATGCTGCCCTCTTCGAGCATCCGGTGCGCGGACGCGGCCTCGGCCATCGGCACCACGTCGCCGACGATCGGCTGCACCGAACCCTGTTCCACCAACGGCCACAACCGATTCCGGACATCCGCGACGATCGCCGCTTTCTGGTCCAGCGGCCGCGACCGCAGCCCGGCCGCGTACACGCTCGCGCGTTTGCCGAGCAGTTTGCCGATGTTCAGCTCGCCCTTGATCCCGCCCTGCATGCCGATGATGACCAGGCGGCCGTCGGCGGCGAGCGCGTCGACGTTGCGGTCCAGGTACTTCGCGCCCATGTTGTCGAGGATGACGTCGGCACCCTTCGTCTCGGCGCGCAGCACCTCGACGAAATCCTGTTCCTTGTAGTTGATCGTGAGGTCGGCGCCGAGCTGGCGGCAGCGTTCGAGCCGTTCGGGCGAACCCGCGGTGACCGCGACGGTCGCGCCGAGCGCCTTGCCCACCTGGATCGCGTGCGTGCCGATGCCGCCCGCGCCGCCGTGCACCAGCAGCACCTGGCCTTCGCCGAGACCGGCGTGCATCACGACGTTCGCCCACACCGTGCACGCCACCTCGGGCAGCCCGGCCGCGGCGACCGTCTCGACCTCGGCGGGCACCGGCAGCAGCTGTCCGGCCGGGACCGCGACGCGTTCGGCGTACCCGCCGCCGGCGAGCAGCGCGCACACCTCGTCGCCGACCTGCCAGCCCTCGACGCCCTCGCCGAGTTCGGCGATCGTGCCGGAGCATTCCAGGCCGAGGATGTCGCTCGCCCCGGGCGGCGGCGGATAGTTTCCCTGGCGCTGCAGCAGGTCGGCGCGGTTGACCGCGCTGGCCGTGACGTCCAGCAGCACCTCGCCGGGACCGGGTTCCGGATCGGGGACCTCGGTCCATTCGAGCACGTCAGGGGCACCGGGTTCGCGGATCGTGATCGCGTGCATGCGCCCGACTGTATCCCGGGTCAGCCGAGATCGTTGGTGCTGAAGGTGTTGCAACGCGCGGGCTGGCCGGTCTGGTAGCCGGTGGTGAACCACTTCTCGCGCTGCGCCGAGGTGCCGTGCGAGAAGCTCGACTTGTCGACGTGGCCGTTGCCGAGGTTCTTCTGGATGTAGTCGTCGCCGATCCGGGACGCGGTGTCCAGCGCGCGCGAGATGTCGTCCTTCGTGACGTCCTGGACCAGCGGTTTCCCGGAGCTGGTCGGGGTCGTGCTGGCGTGGTTGGCCCAGACGCCCGCGTAGCAGTCGGCCTGCAGTTCCAGCCGGACCGAGCCGGACGTCGGGCCGGTGCCGGTGCCGCGTTTGGACGTGCCGGTGAGGTTCTGCACGTGGTGGCCGTATTCGTGGGCCAGCACGTAAGCCTCGGTGAACAGCCCGCCCTGCGCGCCGAAGCGGGTCTTCAGCTCGTTGAAGAACGACAGGTCGATGTACACGTACGAGTCGGCCGGGCAGTAGAACGGCCCGGTGTCCGACGTCGCGCCGCCGCAGCCGGTGCGCACGCCGCCGGTGAAGAAGCGGGTGGTCGCCTTGCGGTAGGTCTGGCCGGAACGGGAGAACTCCTGCGTCCAGTAGTCCTGGATGGAGTTGACGATCGCGACGATCGAGCAGTCGTGGTCGCGGTTCGCGTCGGCTCCGGTCTTGCACTTCTTCGCGAGCGTGCCGGAGTCCAGTTGCTGCCCGGACTGGACGTCGCCGAGCCCGACCCCGCCCACCGCGGGCGAGGTGCCGGTGCTGGGACCGCCGCCGAACTGGGAGAACAGGAAGTAGATGACCAGGCCGACGATGCCGAGCCCGCCGCCGCCGATGGCCACGCGGCCGCCGATGCCGCCGCCTCCGCCACCGCCGCTGCCGCGCATGTCCTGGATCTCGGAGGAGTCCAGATCCGCGTTGTCGTCGAATCGCACGCGGAAAGGGTAGCCGCAAAGCCGGGAACGAGGCTGGGTGCGGCCCCTGCGCTGGGGGCCGCACCCAGGTACTACCGAGGTTTCGTTGACAGCGGTTGGCCACCGGCCGGGCTGGCGTCCGGCGCTGCCTTCGCGGTGCCGAGGCCGCGAAGAGAAGCAGCGACATGACGACGCCGGGTGCGCGTGGCCGATGCCGGAGCGCACGGGGTGCTCGTGCTGTTCGCAATCGCGACCGAACCGGAACGGGGCCGTGCCGATCGCGGGGTCACAGCGGGCGGTCAACCGCGGGAACTACCTGCCATGCCACCACCTGGCCTTTCCCGGTGGGAAACGGGGCCCGGCGTGCCCTTCGGCGCGCTCCGCGGATCCTCGTCGTCCCTCCGCTGTCCATCGAGGATGCGCTTCTTCGCGCCGAGTCTCAACCTTTTCGTAACCCTCCATTGGGGGAAGTTCGCCCGGAAATTTCACGCCGGGCCGGAACACCAGGGGCAAAACCGGCCTTCTACGCTTCCGGACATGAGCGATGACCAGGACGTCCGCTGGCTGGACCCGGCCGAGCAGCGCGCCTGGCGGGCCTACATCGTCGCGTCGCTGCGGCTGCGCCAGCGGCTGCACCGCGAACTGACCGAAAGCCACGGCATCTCGCTAGCCGACTACGAGGTCCTGGTCTGCCTGAACCTGGCTCCGGACCGGTGCACGCGGATGACGGAACTGGCGGCGCTGCTCGGCTCGACGAAGAGCAGGCTGTCGCACCAGATCGGCAAACTGGAGGCGGCCGGGCTGGTCACGCGCCGCCCCGACCCGGAAGACAAACGAGGCGTGCTGACCGAGCTGACCGACGCCGGCCAGCACGTACTGGACAAAGCCGCGCCGACGCACGTGCGCGGCGCCCGCGAGCACCTGATCGACCTGCTGACGCCGGACGAGCAGACCGCGGTGGCCACGGCGTTCACCCGGGTCCTCGAACACCTGGACGACGTCGAAGGACGGCGCGATACCCTGACCTAGAAGGAAGCGTGGCAGAGCGGCCGAATGCAGACGCCTTGAAAGCGTCCGTAGGGAAACCTACCGGGGGTTCAAATCCCTCCGCTTCCGCTTGAGGTCTGTTCCGGCCCCGGGTTCCGCGTTCGTGCGGGCCGGGGCCGTTTTCTTCGGCGGGTCGCGGGTGCCGATCAGCGACCGTCAAGGGGCGGGTGCCGCGTCGCCGTTTCCCTCGTCCGCCGTGACCGATTCGGGAACCTGCGTCCGGCGGGCGCGCGGGTACGCTGGCCGTGCTGTGCGCCGGGTTCCCGTGGAGTCTTCCGTCATTCGCGACGTCGGCTACGACGCCGCGAAGTCGGTGCTGGAGATCGGGTTCCGCAACGGCAGCGTCTATCGCTACCACCTCGTGCCCGCGCGGGTGCATCGCGCGCTGATGGCCGCCGAGAGCCCGGGGCGTTACCTCAACCGGGAGATCAAGCCGAAGTTCCCGGGGCAAGCCGTGGAGTGATTGCGGCGTCAGGCTTTCTTGGCCTCGCGCAGGGCGATCCTCGCCTGGACCTCCGGGCGGCGCAGCGGCGGCACGGTCGTCGGCGGCTGGCGGCGTTGCGGGAGTTCTTCCAGCAGCCGCGCGGTGATCTCGGCGATTTCGGCGACCGCCGCTTCGAACGGTTCGCGCGTCGCGTCCGAAAGGGACTGCACCCCGGTCACTTTGCGCACGTACTGGCGTGCCGCGGCTTCGATCTCGTCCGTGGTGGCGGCGGGCTGCAGGCCGCGGAGCGTGGTGATGTTTCGGCACATGTGCTTCAGGGTACGTCTCTGCGGCTGACCGCATCACACTCTAGGGCCAACCTCGTTGACGGGGTCCGAGATCGCCCGGCAACCTTGATGAAGTGCCCCTCAGACCGCGTGCCCCCCGGCTCAGCCGCCCCGTCCCGGAAGTTCCCGCCGACACCCCGATTCCCGAACAGGCCTGGCATCGCGTTCCCGCCGACGAACTGGTCACGCTCGTTTCCGTTGTCCTGATGGCACAAGGCTTTCCCGAAGACCGTGCGCGTCCGGCGGCGGAAGCGTTGTGCCACGGCGATCTCACTGGAGCGCCCGAGACCGGCGTCGGGGAGTTGACCCGGGTCCATTTGCCCGCGATCGAAAGCGGATTCGTCAGTCCTGGTGCGCAGCCGTTGCTGATCGCGGATCGCGGGGCTGCGGCGCTTGTCGATTATCGGCGTGCGTCCGGGCTGTGGGCGGTTGGTGACGCGATGGACCGGGCTGTGCAGCGGGCTGGGCGGTTTGGGGTCGGGCTGCTGTCGTTGCGCGGGGTCGGGCCGTTTGGGCGGGTCGGGCATCATGCCGCGCGGGCGTTGCCGCACGGGATGATCGGGATCGTCATGGCTGCTGGGGGGTATGCCGATCAGCCGGTTCATCCGTTGGGGATGGCTGCTCCTGCTGGGGCTTATCCGGAGTTCGTTTTTGACGTCGACCTTGCTGATGCTGCTCGTGATCCGCGGTTTGCCGGGTTTGCGTTGATGGTTGATGTGCTGGCCGGGGTGTTGTCCGGGGTTGCTGATCATGAGCATGACACTGGGTTGTTGGTGCTTGCGATCGCTCCTACGACGTTGCGTAGTGCTGATGGGTTTTATCGGGCTGCTAGTGCGGTTTTTGGGAGCATGCTCGGGTGGGAGGGCGGGGCGCCGGTTCGGTATCCGGGGTGGCGGGAGGCTCAGTATTTGGAGCAGTGCCGGGCGTTGGGGGTGCCGTTGCCTGGGGCGGTGCGGCGGGAGTTGGATTCTTTGGCGTTGAAGGTGGGGTTGCCGCCGTTGACTACGGTGGGGTGAGTTTCGGCTCGTCGCCTGGCGGCGACCTTGCCGTGGGGGTTGCGTGGGGCACCCCGAAGCTTGATTGTGCTGACGGTTCGGGGGTGCTTGTCAAGGCGGG
>NZ_JBHZAG010000091.1:0-36559 GCF_042754125.1 Amycolatopsis sp. NPDC059235 | reverse complement strand
CCACAAACAAACAACTGGGGGGCCAAACCCCCAAACCCCCCCTACGCCCCCACCAACCGCCCACCCCCCCCCACCCCCGCGCCGTAGTCACAATCAGCTTCGGGGTGCCCCACGCAACCACCACCCCCGAAGGGGGCGTCAGCCCCCGATAACGCACCCCAGACCCACCTCACCGATCCGACCGCAACGAAGCCGGATCAAACCCCTCCCACTCCTCATCACTATCCACAATGGACAAAGAAGAAGCAGGAAACCGCCTCTCCCCCACCCTCTCCCCCCGCAACCGCTGAAACTCCTCCACCGTCATCCCAGGATCATCATCCGCGGACCGAGCCGGAGCAGCCCGCCCGGACAACGCCTCGACAAGCAACCCAGCCTCCTCCCCCAGCAACAACCCCACCCGGTTAAAACAATCCTGCTCAGCCTCAGCCATAGCCACCCGCACAACCTCAAGCACAAGCGCAGAAACCCGAGCCGGATCCGCCGACACCAACGAAGGCGCAAGCCACAACCGCTTCAACGCCCCCAGCGCATCGACAGTCACCTCAACCGACCCGTCCACAGCATGAGCCGACCCCCGCGCCTCCGCCATCAACGAGGCGACCTGCCCCAACGCAGCCTCACGAGACCGAGCCAGCTCGATAAGCTCCTGGGTCTTCACAACACCACCGGCTCTTCGTCATAGAAATCCGGATCATCCTCAGCCAACGCCGCATACCCCAGCGAAGCCACCGATTCCGCGCCCAATACCGGTGCCAGAACCTGATGCATCCGATCCGCAGCCCGCCGCTCAGCCCGCCGCGACAGCTCCAGGATCTGCGAAGCGACAGCCTCCGACCCGCTCCGCAAAGCAGCCCGAGTCAACGTCAGCCCAGTCAGCAACCCACCCGGCGCGACCTCAACCGAAACCCCGCCGGCAGCAGCCTTTCCCGCCACCGGCCCGGCCCGCTCGAACCGCGCGGCAGCCGCCTCCCCGGTCCGGGAGGCCTCCTCCATCACCCGCGCCACCGCGCGGTCCATGTCGAACTCAGCCACCACTCACCCCGTCGGCCGGTAGAACCCAATGAACTGCTGCCCGGCATTGGTCGTCCGGATCTTGCTGATCTGCACCGGATCCCCGGCCTCGACCATCTGCCCGTCGCCGATCACCATCGCGACGTGCCCGGACCACACCACCAAATCCCCTGGCAGCAACTGATCCATCGACGGCACCTCGGCCCCGACGGTCTGCTGCTTGGCCGTCCGCGGCAACTGCAACCCGGCGTCCTGATAGGACGTCATGGTCAACCCGCTGCAGTCGAGCCCTTGCCCGCGCGCGGTCCCGCCCCACACGTACGGCACGCCCAGCTGAGACAGCGCCGCCCGAACCGCTTTGGCCGCAGTCTCGTTCGGGGCCATCACGGTCTTCCCGCCCGGCAGGTTGATCCCCACGCCGCTGCCGGGCTGCGGCGGAACAGCCACCGGCAACCGGGGCTTCCCGGCGAACCCGCCACCGCCTCCAGCGCCGCCGCCGGAGTCACCACCGCCACCGCCGTGGCTGACGTGCGCACCGTTGCTGTTGAACGCCTGCGGCACCGACGTCGTCGCGCTGCTCGCGGAAGTCGAGTCCGACCCGCCGAGCCGCTGCCCCAGCCCGGTCAGCTTCCCGAGCGTCTCCTCGGTGAACGTCGCCGCCTGACCGGTCAACTGCCCGATCTTCGTCTGCAGCTGCATCAGAATCTGCCGCGCCGCGGCCGCCCGGCTTTCCGGCGGCTGAATCCCGTTGACCGCCGCCAGCGCCTTCATCGAAGACGCGATTTCGCGCAGAATCTGGTCCCGGACCTGATCATTGCGGATCTCGCCGACGTGCAGCGTCTCCGCCGCCTCCGCGACCGCCCGCTCGATTTCCGCGCTCTCGTCGAGCAGATCCTGGACTTCCTTCTCCAGATCCTTCGACGTCGCGACCGCGCGCTCCGAGGTCGCCCCGGAACTGGCCTGCGCCAGATTCACCCGCTGGCTGCCCGCGTGCTGATTGGCCTGGCCGACGGACGTCTGCAGCGCGACATGCCCGTCGCGCGCGCCGTTGATCGCCGACGGATCGTGCTTCAGCTTCGCGGCGAACTGATTCGTGGTGTCCAGTCCATTGCGGACCAGATGATCGACCGGAGCGTTCACGAGAATCTGCGCAAGGCGTCGCCGTGTTCCTGCTCCACCGCCGCATAATTGCCCTGCGTGCGCCGAGCGGCCTCGCCGACGTCGTGCCAGCCGCCGCCGAGCGCGTGCATTCGTTCCTGCAACGCGCGCATTCGCGCCCCGTACGCGCCGGCGAAGCCGGATTCGTCCCCGATCGCGGAAAATCCGTCGCCGGACAGCGTCACGTGCGGACCGAGATGTGCTTTCGCCGCCGCGCGCACCTCGTCGCCAAGTGGGTCGACCTGCTTCGCGTAGTTCTCATACGCGCCGTCGTCGACATGAAAACCGGACACAACCCGCCCCTCCCCTGAGCCCTGCGGCCCAGGTTAGCGGACGGGTTGTGCCCGGACAGGCGAATTGACCGGATCAGGTCAGCCGTTGAGGATCTTCGTCAGCCAGTCGCCCTGGGCCGGGACGGCCTTGCCGTTGACCGCGACGGTGGGCGTGCCGAAGCCGACCTGCCCGTTGCCGAAGTCCTGCTGGAGGTTCTGGTCGCCCTGGATCTGCTGGAACGCCGCCTGCAGCTGCTGGTCGTAGGCGCCCGTGTTGACCGTCTCGGCGAACTTCGGGTCGCTGATCCCGAGGTCCTGGCCAAGCTTGATCAGCTGGGCCTTGTCGTACCCGCGACCGCCTTCCTGCGGCTGGTTCTTGAACAGCGCGTCGTGGAACGCGGTGAACTTCTGCTGGTCGGCGGCGGCGAGCGCGGCGTTGGCCGAGTCGAGCGAGTAGCCCGGCGGGTCCGAGTTCTTGTTGAGCAGGATCACCATGTGGTAGCGCACGGTGAGCTGGCCGTCGTTGATCGCCTTCTCCATCCGCGGCCCGTAGTCCTGCTGCAGCTTCGCGCAGTACGGGCACAGGAAGTCGGCGTACAGGTCGATTGTCTTCGGCGCGCCCGGCTTCCCGACCGACACCACGGCCCCGTCGCGCTTCTCGACCACGCCCGGCCCGAGCGCCGAGGTCGTGCCCGGCTGGATCGCGCTGTCCTGCGTGGCGTTCTTGCTCGAGTTGATCCAGAGCACGCCGCCGATCACGAGCGCGGCGACCACCACGACGGCCACCACGATCGCGATGATCTTGTTCCGGTCGCTCTTCGAGCCCCGCGCCTGGGCGACCGACCTCGCGGCCGCCGCCTGCTGACGGCTTTTCCGCGCGTTGCGCGCAGCTCCACCCACTGTTCCTAATTCCCTTCCGCGATGCTCTTGGGGTAGTCGTCCGAGGCCTCGCCTGAGTTCCCGGCGTTCCCGCCCTTGCCCCAGCCGAGCCAGCCGTCGACCGAGAACCACGTGCGCGGCCGGACAAGCAGCCACACCGCGAGCAGGGCGAAGCCGGTGTCGCGCAGGATCTCCTGCGGGTACTCGGTCTTCCCCGCGTCCACACGCCCGCCGCCGCCGAAGCAGCCGCAGTCGATGCTCAGCTCGCGCGCCCACGACTGCGCGATGCCCGCGACGAGCACGGCGAGCAGCAGCAGCGAAGCAGCCGCGACCCAGCGCGTGGCCAGCCCGGCGAGGAGCAGCAGCCCGAGCACCAGCTCCAGCAGCGGCAGCCCGGTGGCGACCGGGCGCACGAGCGCGTGCGGGAGCACGTCGTAGGCCTGCACGGCGATGTACGTCTGCCCCGGGTCGGCGATCTTCAGGCCGCCGGACACGAGCCACACGGCAGCCAGCCCGAGCCGGGCGAGCGTCCCGATGGTGTCGAGTACAGGTTGGGGCAGTCGGCGCACGCGCTTAGGCTAGCCGTCTGACCTGAGAACTATGTGAGCAGCCGAGCGGCGAAGCGGAGGCACCGATGCGGTTTCGCGCAGTGCTCGCCGCCGTGTTTCTGCTGGTCAGCTGTGTCTCCTGCGGATCGTCGACGGTATCCAAAGACGATCCGCTTCCCACCCGGGCGCGTGACGGCAACCACCTGACCATCGGCATCCGGTTCGACGCGCCCGGCCTTTCGCAACGAACTGTGGACGGAAGGCTCGCCGGTTTCGACGTCGATGTCGCTACTTTCGTCGCGCGCGAACTGGGCGTCGAACCGGACCGCATCACCTGGCACGAGACCACCCCGGCGCGCCGCGAAACCGACCTGACCTCGGGTGCGGTCGACCTGGTCGTGGCCACCTATTCGATCACCGACAAGCGGAAACAGCAGGTCGGCTTCGCCGGCCCGTACTTCGTCACCGGCCAGGACCTGCTGGTGCGGCTCACCTCGCCGGACATCACCGGCCCGGAAAGCCTCAACGGCAAGCGGCTCTGCTCGGTCACCGGCTCGACGCCCGCGCAGATGGTGAAGGACAAGTTCGCGCAGATGGTGAAGCTGGTCGAGTACCCGCGGTATCCGGACTGCGTCACCGCGCTGCTGGCCAACCAGGTCGACGCGGTCACCACGGACGCGGTGATCCTCGCCGGGTACGCCGCGCAGAATCCGGAGCTGCTGAAGGTGGTCGGCCGCCCGTTTTCCACTGAGCGGTACGGCGTCGGCCTGCGCAAGGGCGACACCGAGGGCCAGCACGCGGTGGACGACGCGATCCGGAAGATGGTGTCGTCCGGGGCCTGGCGGAAGTCGCTGGAGACGAACATCGGGCCGTCGAACTATCCGTTGCCGAATCCACCGGAGATCACCGAGCAGTGACCGACCTAGCCTCGCTGCCGGACCTGCCCGTCCGCGCGGTGCTGCCGTCCGTGCTGAGCGCGCTCGACGACCACGGCGCCGCAGTGCTCGTAGCCCCGCCCGGCACCGGCAAGACCACGCTCGTCCCGCTCGCGCTGAACCGCGGCGAAGGACGCGTCGTGGTCGCCGAACCGCGCAGGCTCGCTGCGAGGGCCGCGGCCGGGCGGATGGCCGCGCTGCTGGGCGAACCGGTCGGCGAGACAGTCGGGTACGCCGTGCGGGGCGACCGGAAGGTGTCGTCGCGCACGCGGATCGAGGTGGTCACGTCCGGTCTGCTGGTGCGGCGGGTGCAGCACGACCCGGAGCTGGCCGGGGTGTCGACGGTCCTGCTGGACGAATGCCACGAACGCCATCTCGACGCCGATCTGCTGCTCGCCTTGCTCCTCGACGTCCGTGCCGGGTTGCGCGACGACCTGCGGCTGCTCGCGACCTCGGCGACAGTCGCGTCCGGAAGGCTAGCTGAGCTTCTAGGCGACGCTCCGGTGATCACCGCGCACGCCCGCACGTATCCGGTCGAGCTGAGCTATCGCGCTCCGACGCGCGGGCAACGTCCGGAAGCCGCGGTGGCGTCGGCGGTCCGGAAAGCACTGTCCGAAGGAGACGGCGATGTGCTCGCTTTCCTTCCAGGGGCAGGCGAAATCGCGCGCACGTCGTCGCTGCTGAGTTCCCTGGACGCTGACGTGCTGCCGTTGCACGGACGTCTTTCCGCTGCCCGGCAAGACGAAGCGTTGCGGCCACGGGACCGTCGCCGGGTAGTTCTCGCGACTGCCGTCGCCGAGTCGAGCCTGACCGTTCCCGGTGTCCGCGCGGTCGTGGATTCAGGCCTCGCGCGCGTCCCCCGGGTCGATCACCGACGCGGTCTCGCCGGGCTCGCCACGGTGCGGGTTTCGGCCGCGGTGGCGGAACAACGCGCGGGTCGTGCGGGCCGCGAAGCGCCTGGCCGGGCGTACCGCTGCTGGCCAGAGCACGAGCAAGCGACGCTCCCCGCGTACCCGGAGCCGGAAATCCGCACCGCCGAGCTGGCGCGGTTCGCGTTGGAACTCGCCTGCTGGTCCACTCCGGACGGAACCGGGCTCGCCTGGTGGGACCCGCCCGGCGAAGGCGCGCTCGCCGCCGCGCGAAGCCTGCTCGTCACGCTCGGCGCGACCACAGAGGACGGCGCAGTCACGCCGCGCGGACAGAAGATGGCCGACCTCGGCTTGCATCCCCGGCTGGCGCGCGCGTTGCTGGACGGCGCGGAGGCCGTCGGAGCCCGCGCTGCCGCAGAAGTGGTTGCGCTGCTTGACGCCGGAGCGACGCTGACCGATGTCGAAGCCGAACTGCGACGCCTCCGCTCCGCGCACGACGACGCGGCCCGCCGCTGGCAGCGGGACGCGAAACGGTTGGCAGCCTTGGTCAACTCGCCAGCCAAAACCGCCCCAGACGCCGCGTTGGTCGTCGCCCTCGCCCATCCGGAACGCCTGGCGCGGCGGCGCGCAGGGTCGGCCCCGGTGTACCTGATGGCCAGCGGAACCGCGGCCGAACTCCCCAGCGGCAGCGGTCTGGGCGACGCCGAATGGCTGACTGTCGCCGAAGCCACCCGCGACCCGGGCCGCGTGCACGGCACCATCCGGCTCGCCGCGACCGCCGACGAAGCACTGGCGACTCAAGCCGCGCCAACCCTGGTGTCCGAAGTGGACGAAGTGCGTTGGGACGGCGATGTCGTCGCTCGCCACGTCCGTCGCCTGGGCGCGATCGTGCTGTCCGAAAAGCCTTTGCGCGATCCAGACCCACAGCTCGTCCACGACGCAGTGATCGCCGGACTCCGCTCTGAAGGCCTCGGCTTGCTGCGCTGGAGCCAAGACGGCGCCCGCCTCCGTGAACGTCTCGCCTTCCTGCACCGCGCACTGGGAGAACCGTGGCCTTCAGTGGATGACGAAACTCTGCTGTCCGATGTAGACACCTGGCTGGACCTCTCGCGGGTCCGACGGAAAGCCGATCTCGCGAACGTCGACGCCGGAACCGCCCTGCGCGGCCTGCTCCCCTGGCCCGAGGCGGCCCGGCTCGACGAATTCGCCCCGGACCGGCTCGAAGTCCCGTCCGGTTCGCACTACCGCGTGGACTACCGCGGCGACCAGCCAGTGCTCGCGGTGAAGCTCCAAGAGACCTTCGGCTGGACTGAGACGCCATCACTCGCCGGCGTGCCGGTGGTGCTGCACCTGCTGTCCCCCGCCGGTCGCCCGGCCGCGGTCACCGCCGACCTCGAATCCTTCTGGCGCACCGGATACGCCGCCGTCCGCGCCGACCTCCGCGGCCGGTACCCGAAACACCCGTGGCCGGAAGACCCCGCGACCGCCCAGCCGACCCGGCACACCACCCGCAGGGCTCGCTGACCCCTGCCTAAAGTCGGGGTCGGTCCAGGACGGTCGGCCGATGTCCGAAGCCCCCGCCCGGGCGCAGACTTCGCCCTATGATCACGTTTCGCGGATTGACGAAGCGCTACGGGCAGAAAACGGTGGTGAACGGCCTCACCTCGGTCATCGAGACGGGCACGGTGACCGGGTTCCTCGGCCCGAACGGCGCGGGCAAGTCCACCACCATGCGGATGACTGTCGGCCTCGACCGGCCCGAGTCCGGCGACGCGCTGATCCGCGGGAAACCGTATGCAGAACTGCGGTTTCCGCTTCGCGAGGTCGGCGCGCTGCTGGATGCGAAGGCCATGCATCCCGGACGCAGCGCGGGCAAACACCTGCTCGCGATGGCGCGCAGCAACGGAATCGCCGCCAGCCGCGTCGAGGAGGTGCTCGCGACGGTCGGGCTGAGCGACGTCGCGGGCAAGCGCGCCGGGACGTTCTCTCTCGGCATGAGCCAGCGGCTCGGCATCGCCGGCGCGCTGCTCGGCGACCCGGGCGTGCTGATGTTCGACGAACCGGTCAACGGCCTCGACCCGGACGGCGTCCGCTGGGTGCGGCAGCTGATGCGCTCGCTCGCCGCCGAGGGGCGCACGGTGTTCGTGTCCAGCCATCTGATGAGCGAGATGCAGCTGACCGCGGACCGGCTGCTGGTCATCGGCAAGGGTTCGATCCTCGCCGACGCGGCGATCGGCGACTTCATCGCGGGCAACTCGAGCCGGTCGGTCGCGGTGCACGTGCCGGATCCGGCCGAGCGCGCGAAGCTCGCGGACTGGCTTCGGGGCAACGGCCGGACGGTGGCACCCGGGGAGGACAGCGAACTGCTCGTCAACGACGCGAGTGTGGCCGAGATCGGGGATCTGGCTTACGAACTGGGCGTCCGGCTGCACGGGCTTCAAGAGCGGACCGCTTCGCTCGAGCAGGCGTATATGGAACTGACTGCCGGATCGGTGGAATACGGGGTTACGGCATGACGAAGCTGGCGATTTCGGCGGAATGGACGAAGTTCTGGTCGGTGCGGGCGACGTGGTTGTCGCTGATCGGCGGCGTGCTGCTGATGGCGTTCTTCTCCGTCGTCTCGGGGATTTCCCAGCACGCCGGGGATGATCGGCAGCAAACCGCGCACGGCATTGTCAACTCCGGGGCGATCTACCTGGTCGAGTTCTGCGTGCTCGCGGTCGCGACGTTGTTCGTGACCAGCGAGTACACCAGCGGGTCGATTCGCTCGACGCTGCAATGGGTTCCGGTGCGGGCTCGGGTCACCGCGGCCAAGGCGGCGGTGCTGGTGCCGGTGCTTTTCGTTTACGGCGTGGTCGTCGCGGCTGTCGGGATGGGGGTCGCCTCGGTGCTGATGCGTGGGGCTGGGGGTTCCACGTCGCTGTCGCAGGGGGCGATCACCGCGTTGGGCATGGGGGCGTATTTCGCGCTGCTCGGCGTGCTGTGCCTGGGGATTTCGTTCGTGCTGCGCAGCGCGGCGGGCACGTTGGTGGTGGTGATCGTGCTGCTCCTGCCGTTGCCGATGCTGATGTCGTCGTACGTGCTTCCCGGCGCGATGAACTACTTCCCGGCCTTCGCGGGGATCAACGCGATGGTGCCGCCCGGCGACGTGAACCCGATGTTCGGCAGCTTGCCGCCGTACGGGCCTTGGGTCGGCGTGCTGATCTGCCTCGTCTGGGCGGTCGCCGGAATCGGTGCCGGGACCGCGCTGCTGAACCGTCGCGACGCCTGATCAGGCCTGCGACAACCCCAATCCGGCAAGCACGGCACGGGCTCCGGCAACCAGTTCGGCTTCGGCCGGCGGGTTGACGGAGCCCGTGCCTGCTAGTGCGTCGAAGATCGATCCGTCGAGCCATCCGATGAGCACGCGGGTGTGCTCCTCCGGCGTCGGAGAACCGGCCGCGGCAAGCACTTCCGCGCACCGCCGACGCAATTCCAGCCCGCCGGCGTCGTAGCGAGCCCGCAGCTCCGGCCGTCGGACCGATTCCAGCGCGAACTCGTAGCGCGCGAGCATTCTGGTGCGCCCGACGGTGATCGACCGGTACACCATCGCGCCCAGGAACTCCGCGAGTTTCCCCTCCGGCGGCGCGACTTCGGCCTGGTCCAGCGCGACCATCCGGTCCGCGGCCAGTTCCAGCAGCGCGGCGCGGGTGCGCGCGTAGTACGACGTCGAGCCCGCGGGCAGCCCGGCCGCCCGGTCGACGGCGCGGTGAGTCAGCCCGCGCATGCCCTCGGCCGCGATCACCTCGACGGCTGCGTCGCCGATCACAGCTATCCGTTCCACTCCCGGGACACTACAGGTGTAGAGTCCTCTACAGACGTAGAGGAGGTCGGACATGGCTTCGCGACGCGCGGTCGTGGTCGGGGGCGGCATCGGCGGGCTGGCGGCGGCGATCGGGTTGCGCCGCGTCGGCTGGGAGGTCACGGTGCTCGAACGGACACCGGAGCTCACGGCGATCGGCGCGGGTATCTCGTTGTGGCCCAACGCGCAGCGAGCGCTGGCCGAACTGGGCGTCGAGCCCCGGATCTCGGCCCAGCGCGGCGGCGGGCTGGTCGACTGGCGCGGGCGTCGGCTGGCCAAGTGGGACGCCGACCTCTTCGTGCGCAGCCACGGGTTGCCGCTCGGCGCGATCCACCGGGCGAATCTGATCGAAACGCTGCGGTCAGCCTTGCCAGACTCGTGTTTGAAGACCGGGGTCGAGGTTACGAGCGTCGAGCAAAACGGCGTGGTGCACCACGATGCCGGTTCGACCGAGGCTGACCTGATCGTAGCCGCCGACGGGATCAACAGCCCGATCCGGCAGGCGCTTTTCCCGGCCGCACGCGTGGAGTACAGCGGCGGTGCGGCGTTCCGCGGGATCGCCAAACTGCCGCTGAAGCCCACACTGAGCACGACGTGGGCCGCCGGGATCGAAATCGGCGTCCTGCCGTTGCTGGACGACGAGGTGTACTGGTGGGTCTCCGAAGCCCGCCCGGCGGGGATCCGGCACGACGACGTCCGCGCTTACCTGAGCGCGAAGTACGGCCGCTGGCACGACCCGATCCCGCAACTCATCGACGCCACCCCGGAAATCCTGCTGCACGACACGCATCACCTGGCGACGCCGCTGCCCAGTTACGCCCGCGGCCGCGTCGCGCTCCTCGGCGACGCGGCGCACGCCATGCCGCCGTTCCTCGGACAGGGCGGCTGCCAGGCGTTGGAGGACGCGGTGGTGCTGGCTTCCCACGTCAGAGAGTCCACAGTGGACGAAGCACTCCGCCGTTATGACGCTGAACGTCGCCCGCGCACGCAGAAGGTCGCGAAGGCGTCGATCCAGGCCGGCGCCAGCGGACCGCTCCTCCGCAACCCGGCGGCGGTCGCGCTTCGGGCAACGTTCACCCGGCTGCTGCCTGCTTCGATCACCACCCGGGTCGGAGCCAGCATCAGCCGTTGGCAACCGCCGAGGCTTACACCAGCCCCGCTTCAAAGGCCGTGATCGCGGCCTGCACCCGGTTGCGGACGTCCAACCGGGTCAGGATCGTGCTCACGTGCGCCTTCACCGTGCCCTCCACCACGAACATCCGCGCCGCGATGTCCGCATTGGACAGTCCCTCGGCCAGCAGCACCAGCACTTCCCGTTCCCGGTTCGTCAACACGTTCACCCGCTCGCGCGCGGTCGCGGCGCGGCTGAACCGGCTGCCGGACAAGCGCGTGATCACCCGGTGCGCGACCTTCGGCGACAGGAAAGCCGCGCCGTCGGCCACCGCGTGCACTCCGGCCAGCAGTTCGCGCGGATCGCCCGCCTTGAGCAGGAATCCGCTCGCGCCGAGGCCGAGCGCGCGTTCGATGTACTCGTCCTCGCCGAACGTCGTCAGCATGAGAACGCCGGTGTCCGGCAGCAGTTTGCGGATTTCCTCGGCCGCGGCGAGCCCGTCGAGGCCCGGCATGCGGATGTCGAGCAGCGCGACGTCCGGCCGGTTCGCGCGCGCCAGCTCGATCGCCTCCCGTCCGTCCGCGGCCTCGGCCACCACCTCGATTTCCTTGTCCGAGGCCAGAATCGCGGCCACGCCGGCGCGGATCATCGCTTCGTCGTCGGCCAGCAGTACGCGGATCACGGTTCGTCCTCACTGTAAAGGTCTTTGCTCGCCACCAGACCGTCCACAAAGCACAGACGGTAGACAGCGTGGTTGAAGTTGAGCCAGCTCCGGCCGGCTCCGTAGTACTCGCAGGTGCTTCGATAAGGCTGCGGCGGCACGTTGATCGCCGGAAGCGTCGTGCGCTGGCGCGAGGGCAGCATCGGTTCGACCGCCGAATGCGGCATGCCGAGCTGGATTCGCTCGTACGAGTCCGGCGGCAGCTCCGACGACGACCACTGGGCCAGGAACGCCACCCCGGCGCCGCCGATGATCACCCCGAACAGCCCCAGCGGCACCACGATCGCCTGCACCAGGCTCGACCGGACGGCGCGGCGGGCGCGTTCCAACTCGCGCGCGGCCTGCCCGATCATCTCGTCGTCCTGCTCCGGCGCGGGCGCGGCGTCGTGCGGCAGCCGCGCCGCCACCTCGAACCCGCCGCCGGACGGACCCGCGGTCAGGCTCCCGCCGACCAGCCGCACCCGCTCGTGCAGGCCGATCAACCCGCGTTTCCCGGACCGGACGGGCAACGGACCGGCGGGCGGCGACGCGTTCCGCACCCGGACGTCGGTCACCTCGTTCGTACTGGTCACGTCGATCGAAACGGCCGCGCCGGGCGCGTACTTCGCCGCGTTCGTGAGCGCTTCCTGCACGACGCGGTAGACCGCCCGCGCGACCATCGGCGGCGCGTTGTCGAGGCTGCCGAGCCGCGCGCCGATCTCGATTCCCGACGCCCGCGCCCGGTCGATCAGTTCCCCCAGATCGCCTTGCACTGGCTCGACCGGTGCGGCGTCCTCGCGAAGCACTCCGATGATCTCGCGCAGCCGTTCGGTCGGCGTCGCCGCGCCCGCCCGGAGCTGTCCGGCAGCCTCGCGTTGCTTGTCGCCTAGTTCGCTGTCGACCTCCAGCGCCGCCGCTCGCACCGCGATCAGGCTCAGTTCGTGGCCGAGCGAATCGTGCATGTCGCTGGCGATCCGGGCCCGTTCCCGCAGCCGCGCTTCCTGCGCGACGAGCCGGTGCCTGCTCTCCATCTCCTCAGCGCGCCGCCACCCGTCCTGCGCGAGTTCGCGGCGAAGCCGCACGTGCCGGCCGAGCAGACACGGCGCGACCCCGGCGAACGCGAGCGTGCCGAGCACCGCGCCCCACGCGTCGAAGCTCGACGTCGGCAGGAGAGCGAGCGGGATCCCGGCCACCGCGATGGCGAAAAAGCTGATCATCGCCACGCGCGCCCTAGCGAGCCGCAGACCGGCCAGGTACGAGATCACGACGATCAGGAAGAACTCCCACACCGCGACCCGGCCGCCCCAGCCGAACGCGATGACGATCGCCGTCGCCATCGCCACCACCAGGGCGACCGCCGGGTACACCCGGGCAGTCGCCATCGCCACGGTGACCGACGTCAGGCCGTAGGCGAGCTCCCAGCCGTTCGGGCTGTTCGGCGCGTCGAGCAGGACGAACCCGCACAACGCGGCCCAGAGCAGCACGTCGAACGCCACGCGCCAGCGGAACCGCGTCGCCTCCTTCATTCCGCTGACGCTACAAGGGCCGCCCGATTCGTCACCACTGCCGAAAGTCAAGGTCGAGATCGTGAGGCATGATGGGTCACCATGGCTGAACGCACCCTGGCCGAGCAGCTCGGCGCTCCGCTGCCGGACGGCATCGAAACCCTGCCTGAGCAGCACAAACAGGATCTGGCGGCGGCGTTGCGCGACGCCCGGCACCGGCAGGCGCAGGCGCTCGCCCGCGCGGGTGAGGAGAGCCTGAAGTACGTGCCCGCCCTGCTGCGCGGCGCGGTGCGGAAAGCGGTCGGCCTGTGAATCCCGAAATCCTCAAGCTCGCCCGGGTGCTCGACGTCGACCCGGCCCGGCTCGATTACCTCGCCGACGTCGACCAGGGCGAGGTGCGGCTGCTGCGCGAGCAGATGACGACCACGCTGTTCGACGCGAACCTCGTTGTGCTGGAGCGGATGGCGCTGGCGAGCAAACTGCTCCCGGCTGCGGTGACCTCGAAGATCGCGGAGAAGGTGTTCGGCCCGCTGCTGTGCGCGCGGATCGCCGGGCTGGTGGATGTGTCGCGCGGCGTCGACGTCGCGAAGCGGCTGTCGCCGAAGTTCCTCGCCTCGGTCGCGGCGGAGCTGGACCCGCGGCGCGCGACGTCGATCATCACGCGGATCCCGGTGGCGACGGTCGTGGCGGTCGCCGAGGAACTGACCCGCCGCGAGGACTGGATCACGCTGGGCCGGTTCGTCGGCCACCTGCCGGACGACACGGTCCGCCGCTGCATCGGCCTGCTGGACGACGCCGGTCTCCTGCGCACCGCGTACGTGCTGGACGACCGGAGCCGGATCGACCACGTGCTCGCTCTGCTCGGCGACGACCGGCTGCCCGCGTTGGTCCGGACCGCGGCGGCGGACGAGTCGCTGTGGGCGCCGGCGCTGGACGTGCTGGGGCATCTGAACGAAGCTCGCCGGGCAACGGTGCGACCGCTGCTCGACGAGCTTCCGGAAGAACTGCGAACCCGCGCTGAGGCGGCGCTCGCCTAGGCCACGATCAGATAGATCCCGTACCCGATCACCGCGGCGCAGATCGCGAAGCACACCACCGCGCCGGTCAGCTGAACCGTGCCGCTGCCGCCGTGCGCCCGTGCCGTCACGCGTTCGGACAGCCCGCGCACGCCGTACGCGAACAGCCCGGTGAGCACGACCGCCGCGGCCAGCGCCACCACGAAAACGATGCCGAGGGCACCCCAGTTGATCGCCATGTCGTGCTCCCTCAGGCCGCGACCGGGGCGGCTTCAGCGCCCTCCGGCTCGTTGTTGACGGTGGCCGGCGTGACCGGGTTGCGCCGCGACGCGAGCCAGATGCCCAGCGCGAGCAGCACCCCGACTCCGCCGACGAGGACGGTGCCCCAGCTGCCGCGCGTGGAGACGGCGGCGGCGATGGCCCCGACGATCGCGGCGGCGGGCAGCGTGAGTGCCCACGCGATCACCATCTTGCCCGCGACGCCCCAGCGGACCTCGGCGAGTTTCCGGCCGAGCCCGGAACCGATGATGCCGCCCGAGGTGACGTGCGTGGTCGACAGCGCGAAGCCGAGGTGCGACGAGGCCAGGATGACCGCCGCGGAACTCGTCTCCGCGGCAAACCCTTGCGGCGTCTGGATTTCGGTGAGCTTCTTGCCCATCGTCTGGATGATCCGCCAGCCGCCGAAGTAGGTGCCGAGCGCGATCGCCGCGCCGGAGGCGAGGATGACCCACACCGGCGGATTGGACCCGGGCGCGAGCGAACCGCCCGCGATCAGCGCGAGCGTGATGACGCCCATCGTCTTCTGCGCGTCGTTGGTGCCGTGCGCGAGCGAAACCAGGCTGGCCGAAAGCACCTGGCCGGTCTTGAAGCCCTTGCCGACGACGTCTTGCCGCGACTTGGCGGTGATCCGGTAGACGAGGAACGTGCCGACGATCGCGACGACACCCGCCACCACCGGCGACGCGATCGCCGGGATCAGCACCTTTTCGACGACCTTCGCGAAGTGCACGGCGTCCGCGCCGGACGCGATCCAGGTCGCCCCGATCAATCCGCCGAACAACGCGTGCGACGAACTCGACGGCAGCCCGACCAGCCACGTCACGAGATTCCAGACGATGGCCCCGACCAATCCGGCGAAAATCACCACCGGCGTGACCTTGGTGTCGTCGACGATCCCGCCGGAAATGGTTTTCGCGACCTCGATCGAAAGAAAGGCGCCGACGAGATTCAATACCGCCGAGATCGCGACCGCGACCCGGGGCTTCAGCGCGCCGGTCGCGATGGAAGTGGCCATGGCGTTGGCCGTGTCGTGGAACCCGTTGGTGAAGTCGAAGGCCAGTGCCGCGACGATCACCACCAGGACGATGAGAGAAAAGTCCATGCCCGCTCTCCAGGTCGGAGTGTCCTGTGAGAGTGACGGTACCGACGCGGGCGGTGTCTCCAGATCCCTCAGCGAGTGGCCAGTAGTTGAACTCTGAATGAACGAGATCTTGCCGCTGTGGCTGGTTTTCCGCCGTTCACCTGCTGGTCCTATTTCATCGTTGCCAGGGTGGGCCGAGACTGCGCGCAGGGCTGAGCGCGAGGGCAGGAAATCTGCCCCCGCGCTCTTCTCGCAGCTCTTTAGGAAACGGGCTTTAAGGATATTTCCGGCAAGGGGTTCTGGCCCAGATGCCGCGCCCCGTTCGCCGCGGACTCGCGCACCGCGGCGAACCCGTACCGGCGCATTTCCGCCTCGTATTCCCCGATCCCGTCCGGACTGCCGCTGCTCAACGCGGCGGCGAGCGCGGCGCCGTCGCGCATCGCGGTGTTCGCCCCGGCCCCAGCGGCCGGGCTCATCGCGTGGATCGCGTCCCCGACCAGACTGACCCGCGACGGCGCCCACGGCTCGATCGGCACACTGGTCCGGATCGAGACGAGGAAAATCGTTTCCGGAAGCCAGCTTTCGACGATCCGGCGCACTCGCGGATGCCAATCGGAAACCCGGTCGAGCACGAGCTTGTGCATCTCGTCCCCGGACAGCGCGCGGAGTTCGTCGTCGGTCTGCCCGAAGATCTCTTGGCGAGCACCGAAAGCGCAGGTCATGTACGACTTGTCGGGGCTGAGCCGCACACCGGGCGCGAGCCGCGCGCAGGCGTCGGCGATCGGCTCCGGATAGTCGACCGGCGCGACTCCGATCATCGCCTTGCCCGGCCCGGAAATAATGTTGAACACCGAGAACATGGCGGGGTCGAAGAGCGCCCGGTTCGCCTCGGTGAGCGGGATCTTCCCGTACAGCTGGCGCAATCCAGTGTCGACGACCTGCGCGTGCGGAAGATATTGGCGGCGCACCGGCGAATTCACCCCGTCCGCGCCGACGAGAACCGCGCCGCGCGCCTGTGTCCCGTCGGCGAAGTGCGCGATCACGCCGTTCTCGTGCGTTTCGTACCGCACGAACTCTTTGCCGAAGTGGACGTTGTCGAGACCCTCGAACAGAATCTCCCGGAGGGTGAACCGGTTGACGTTCCGCTGGACGTCGCCGTCGTCCAACACGAACTCGGTGCGCGGCTCCAGCTGACTGTCGTAGATCGTGGTGACGTTGCGCGGCTGCCCCGAGGTGGCCCGGAACAGCTCGTGCAGGTGCGGCGGGAGGACTTGCCGCAACGCCTGGTCGCCTCGGGAATCGATGTGCAGCCGATAGCCCTGACGGCGTGCGTCCAGCGCGGAATCTCGTTCGTAGACCTCGCACGGGATCCCGGCTTTGCGCAGCCCTTGGGCGAGACACAGCCCGCCGAGCCCGGCTCCGATCACGAGCACCGTGTTGTCGGCATTGCTTGCCGCAGCACTGCCTGCCGCAGCACTGCTTGCTGCCGCACTGCCTGCCGCGGCACTGCCCGCGGCTGCGTTGCTTGCTCCGGCATTGCTCGCGGCGGCGCTACTTGACGCGGCGCTGCTTGCGGCGGCGTTGCTCGACGCGGCATTGCTTGCTCCGGCATTGCCTGCTGCGGCATTGCCTGCTGCGGCATTGCCTGCTGCGGCATTGCCTGCTGCGGCATTGCCTGCTGCGGCATTGCCTGCTGCGGCATTGCCTGCTGCGGCCTTGCTTGACGCGGCACTGTCTGCGGCGGCATTGCCATTGCCATTGCCAGCACTGTCGGTGGCAGCGTTATTCGCCATCAGCGAAGTCCCTTCCGTACCAAATTCTGGTTCGAGAGGGACGCACTGGGCTGGCCCACGCCGGGCACTCGGAAACAGAGCGAATGGATCGTCCAGCCTAACCCATACCGGACAATGGTCTTTCGCGCGTCCTGTTCCCTTTCACGTTAGCGCAGTCGCGGACTCCGTCGCCACCCGGATTAACGCAGCTTTGCCCCTTTCCGCCACACCGAGTGGGTCAACGGGACCCCGGGCCGATAAGCGAGATGCGTGGTGGACGGAGCGTCGAGTACATGCACATCCGCCCGCGCCCCCGGCCGCAGATACCCGACATCCTCGCGACGCAGCGCCCGCGCGCCACCGGCGGTCGCCGACCACACAGCCTCGTCGACAGTCATCCGCATCTGCAACACGGCCGTCGTCACGCAGAACGCCATCGACGTGGTGTACGAACTGCCCGGATTCGCGTTGCTGGCCAACGCGACCGTCGCGCCAGCGTCGAGCAACCGCCGCGCCGGGGCGAGCGCCTGCCGCGTGGACAGATCGCACGCGGGCAACACCGTCGCGACTGTGTTGGACGACGCGAGAGCTTCGACGTCGGCATCGCTCAGGTAGGTGCAGTGGTCGACACTCGCCGCGTCCAGCTCCACCGCCAGCCGCACGCCCGGACCCTCGCCGAGCTGATTGCCGTGCACCCGCAGCCCAAGCCCGCGTTCCGCCGCCGCCTTGAGCACGCGCGCCGACTGCGCCTCGTCAAACGCTCCGGTCTCGCAGAACACGTCAGCCCACCGCACGTGCGGCGCGACCGCGTCCAGCATCTCGCCGCACACCAAGTCCACATAGGACTCCGCGTCGGCGCCCGGCGGCACGAGGTGCGCCCCGAGGAAGGTCACCTCGTCCGCGACCTCGCCGGCGATCCGCGCCGACCGAGTCTCGTCAGCGACATTGAGGCCGTACCCGGTCTTCGTCTCCAGGCAGGTAGTGCCCTGCGCAGCCGCTTCCTCGACATGCCGACGAAGGTTCGCCGCGAGCTGCTCGTCCGAAGCCGCCCGCGTCGCATCGACGGTGACCGCGATTCCGCCTGCCGCGTATGCCTGTCCGGCCATCCGCGCCTCGAATTCGGCGGTGCGGTCGCCGGCGAACACGAGGTGGGTGTGACTGTCCACCCACCCGGGCAGCACAGCGCGGCCCTCGACGTCCACGCGCTCATCGGCGTCCGGAGCCTGCGCGGCCGGACCGGCCCACGCGACGGTGTCGCCGTCGAGCACCAGAGCCGCGTCGCGGAGCTTGCCCAGCTCCGGGTCGTTCGTGGTGAGCTCGCCGATTCCGGTGATCAGAACTGCCACAGCGCCTCGATCTCCTTGGCCAGTAAGGTTTCCGGTCGTTCGATCAGCACGTGCGCACCGTCGCGCACCACTTCCCGTCCGGCCACCACCACGGTACGGACGTCCGCGGCCGCGGCGGCGAACAGCACGCCGGACGGTTCGATCCCAGCCGTGCGCACCGTATCCGTCGCGACGGTGACCAGGTCCGCCCCCGCACCAGCCGCGAGAGTGCCGGTCTCCGGCCAGCCCGCGGAGATGTGCTCGGTCCCGGCGGCAAGCAGTTCCTCCGCGGTGAACCGGCCGCGTTCCTCGCTGGCGAGCCGATCGTCCAGCTCCAGCGCCCGGGTCTCCTCGAACGCGTCGACCACCGCGTTGCTGTCACTCCCGATGCCGAGCCGCGCACCCGCGTCGAGCAGACTCCGGGCCGGCCCGATGCCGTCGCCGAGGTCGCGTTCGGTGGTCGGGCAGAAACACGCGCCGCTCTTGGATTCGCCCAGCCACTTGATGTCCTGCTCGGTCAGGTGCGTCGCGTGGACTGCGGTGAGCCGCTCGCCGAGCACGCCGTAATCCCAGAGCAACCCAGTCGGCGTCCAGCGATACGCGGCCTCGCACTGCTCGTTCTCCGCGCGCTGCTCGGACAGGTGGATGTGCAACGGCCGGTCCTTCGGCACCGCGCTGTCCACCTTCGGCAGCTCGTACTCCGGCACCGCGCGCACGGAGTGGATCGCCCCGCCGACCCGGAACAGGTCGTCTTCTTTCAGCAGGGCAACGCGTTCCGCCCAGTTTTCGGCGGAACCGTCCGAGAACCGCTGCTGCACCTCGTCCGGCGGCACACCGATGCCGCCGGCGAGGTAGCAGGTGTCGAGCAAGGTCATCCGGATCCCGGCGTCGCGCGCGGCCTGCCGCAACGCGTCGCCCATGGCGTTGGGCGACGCGTACGGTTTGCCGCCCGGCCCGTGGTGCAGGTAGTGGAACTCGGCGACGCTCGTGTACCCCGCCAGCACCATCTCCGCGTAGACGCCGCGAGCGAGCCGGTAGTACGAATCCGGATCGAGCCGGGCGGCAAGCGAGTACATCCGCTCCCGCCAGGTCCAGAACGTGCCCCGCTCGTGGTGCGTCCGGCCTCGCAGCGCGCGGTGGAACGCGTGCGAGTGCCCGTTGGCGAACCCGGGCAGAGTCAGTCCATTGAGGACAGTTCCGGTCTTGTCCGTATCGGCGGTCACCGAAACAATCCGGCCGTCGGCGATCTCGATCCGGACCGCGTCGGCGACACCCTCGGGCAGCCAGGCCCGTTCGCACCAGTAGACGGTCATCTCGAGAGCCGCTCCAGCACCTCTGCGAGCGCCCTCGCACCGGCCTCGACGTCGTCCGCCTCAGCGAATTCCTCCGGCGCGTGGCTGATCCCGGTCGGGTTGCGGACGTACAGCATTCCGGACGGCACGAATCCCGCCAGGATCGCCGCGTCGTGCCCGGCACCGGTGGGCAGCTCGGGCGGAGCGCCCAGCCACTCCCCCAGCGACCGACGCAGCGACTCGTCGAACACCACGTCGTCGGAGTACGACTCGCGCGTGACCGCGAGCTGGCACCCTTCCGCTTCCGCCGCGTCCTGCGCCGCGCGGGTGATCTCCTCGACCAGCTCCGGCGTCGACGTGCCCGGCACCCGCGCGTCCAGCCACAGGTCCACAGTGGACGCGATCACGTTGGTCCCGCCCGGCGTGGGCACGAGCCGCCCCACCGTCGCCCGCGCGTCCGACAGCTTCCGCGCCAGCCGCCGCACCGCCACCACGGTCTCCGCAGCGGGCAGCATCGGATCGACGCGGTCCGCGAGCAACGTCGCGCCCGCGTGGTTTCCCTGTCCGGCAAAGGAGAACCGCCACCGGCCGTGCGCGATCACCGTGTTGCCGACCGCCACCGGCGATCCGAGGTCGATCAGCCCCCTGCCCTGTTCGACGTGCAGTTCCAGGAACTGCCCGATCAGCCCGAGCCGGTCCGGATCCGCGCCGACGCGGTCGACGTCCAGCCCGGCCTTCGCCGCCGCCTCGGCGAACGTGACGCCGGACGGATCCCGCAACGCCCGCGCCCGGTCCGCGTCGATCGTCCCGGTGAGCAGCCGCGAACCGAGACACGGCACGCCGAAGCGCCCGCCCTCCTCCTCGGCGAAGACCACCACCGCGAACGGCTTGTTCGGACGGAACCCATTGGCCTGCAACGCTTCCACGGCCGCCAGCGCACTCACGACGCCGAGCGGCCCGTCGAACGCGCCGCCGCCCGGCACGGAGTCCAAGTGGCTGCCGGTGACGACCGCGTTCGCGCCGGGAGCGCCCCACCACGCCCACAGATTGCCGTTGCGGTCAGTCTCGACGTCGAGGCCCAGCTGCTGCGCCCGTTCGACGAACCACGTGCGCAGGTCGTGCTCCGGCGAATCGAACGCGTGCCGCGAGTAGCCGCCACGCCGGGCGTCGCGCCCGACGTCGGCGATCTCGCCGAGCAGCCCGGATGCGGTCACGCCTGCTCCCGCATCGGCACCCGCACGCCGCGCTCGTCGGCGACGTCGGCCGCGCGGTCGTACCCGGCGTCGACGTGCCGGATGACGCCCATGCCCGGGTCGTTCGTGAGCACCCGCTCCAGCTTCTGCGCCGCCAGCGGCGTGCCGTCCGCGACGGACACCTGCCCGGCGTGGATGGATCGGCCCATGCCGACCCCGCCGCCGTGGTGGATGGACACCCAGCTCGCCCCGGACGAGGTGTTGACCAGCGCGTTGAGCAGCGGCCAGTCGGCGATCGCGTCGGAGCCGTCGGCCATGCCCTCGGTCTCGCGGTACGGCGAGGCGACGCTGCCCGAGTCGAGGTGGTCGCGGCCGATCACGACCGGGGCCTTCAGCTCGCCGCTGGCCACCATCTCGTTGAAACGCAGGCCGGCCAGGTGCCGTTCGCCGTAGCCGAGCCAGCAGATCCGGGCGGGCAGGCCCTGGAACGCGACCCGCTCGCCAGCCATCTTGATCCAGCGCGCCAGCGATTCGTTCTCCGGGAACAGTTCGAGCATCGCCCGGTCGGTCGCGGCGATGTCCTCCGGGTCGCCGGACAGCGCGGCCCAGCGGAACGGCCCGTTGCCCTCGCAGAACAGCGGCCGGATGTAAGCGGGCACGAATCCGGGGAAGTCGAACGCGCGCTCGCAGCCGCCTAGTTTCGCTTCGCCGCGCAGGGAGTTGCCGTAGTCGAACACCTCGGCGCCGCGGTCGAGGAACCCGAGCATCGCGTCGACGTGGTCAGCCATCGACTCGCGCGCCCGGTCGGTGAACTCGTCCGGTTTCTTCGCCGCGTAGTCCTGCCAGTCGTCCACGCTGATGCCCTTGGGCAGGTAGGACAGCGGGTCGTGCGCCGAGGTCTGGTCGGTGACGATGTCCACCTCGACGTCGCGGCGCAGCAGCTCCGGCAGCAGCTCGGCGGCGTTGCCGACCACGCCGACCGACAGCGGACGCCGCTCCTTCTTCGCCGCGGTGACCCGCCGGATCGCGTCGTCCAGGTCGTCGGCCACCTCGTCGAGGTACCGGTGCTCGACGCGGCGGTGCGCGCGCTGGGCGTCGACCTCGATGCACAACGCCACGCCGTCGTTCATCGTGACCGCCAGCGGCTGCGCGCCGCCCATGCCGCCGAGCCCGGCGGTGACGGTGAGCGTGCCGCGCAGGGTTCCGCCGAAACGCTTCTTCGCCACGGCGGCGAACGTCTCGTAGGTGCCCTGCAGAATGCCTTGCGTGCCAATGTAAATCCACGAACCGGCGGTCATCTGCCCGTACATGGTGAGGCCCTGCTGCTCGAGCCTGCGGAACTCGGGCCAGGTCGCCCAGTCGCCCACCAGGTTCGAGTTCGCGATCAGCACCCGCGGCGCCCACTCGTGCGTGCGGAACACGCCGACCGGCTTGCCGGACTGGACCAGCAGCGTCTCGTCCTGCTCCAGCGCGGTCAGCTCGCGGGTGATCGCGTCGAAGCTCGCCCAGTTGCGCGCGGCGCGGCCGGTGCCGCCGTAGACGACCAGGTCGTCCGGCCGCTCGGCGACCTCGGGGTCGAGGTTGTTGTGGAACATCCGCAGCGCGGCCTCGGTCTGCCAGTTCTTCGCGGTCAGCGAGGTGCCGCGGGCGGCGCGGACGGTACGGGCGGTGCTTGTCATTGCTCAGGCCTCCAGTTCGGCCGCGGCCAGGACAGCGCCCGACCGCACGAGTTCTTCGGCGGCCGCGATCTCGGGCGCCAGGTGACGGTCGGGGCCGGGACCCTCGACTTTGGTGCGCAGCAGGTCCCGGACGCGTCCGGTGACCGGCGAAGGCTGCAGCGGCGCACGGAAATCGAGCGCGCGGGCCGCGGTGAGCAGTTCGACGGCGAGCACGGTGGTCAGGCCGTCGACCGCCTTGCGCAGCTTGCGCGCGGCGGACCAGCCCATGGACACGTGGTCCTCCTGCATCGCGCTGCTCGGGATCGAGTCGACCGAGGCGGGCACCGCGAGCCGCTTGAGCTCGCTAACGACGGCGGCCTGCGTGTACTGCGCGATCATGTGCCCGGAGTCGACGCCGGGGTCGTTCGCGAGGAACGGCGGCAGCCCGTGCGAGCGGGCCTGGTCGAGCATCCGGTCGGTGCGGCGTTCGGCGATGCTCGCCACGTCCGCCACCGGCACCGCGAGAAAGTCGAGGACATACGCGACCGGCGCGCCGTGGAAGTTGCCGTTCGACTCCACCCGGCCGTCGGCCAGCACCACCGGATTGTCCACAGCGGACCAGAGTTCCCGCTCCGCGACCAGTTCCGCGTGCGCGAGCGTGTCCCGCGCGGCACCGTGCACCTGCGGCGCACACCGCAGCGAGTACGCGTCCTGCACGCGGTTGCAGTCCGGACCGCGGTGGCTTTCCACGATCTTCGACCCCTGCAGTGCGGCGAACATCCGCGCCGCGCTGGTCGCCTGCCCCGGGTGCGGCCGCAACGCCTGCAGATCGGCGGCGAACGCACGGTCCGTGCCCAGCAGCGCCTCGACGCTCATCGCCGCGGTGAGGTCCGCGACGTCCAGCAGCCGGTGCAGATCGGCGGCGGCGAGCAGCAGCATGCCGAGCATGCCGTCGGTGCCGTTGGTGAGCGCGAGGCCTTCCTTCTCGGCCAGCACGACCGGCGTGATCCCAGCCGCTCGCAAAGCGTCCGCGGCGGGCTTCCGCTCGCCCGCGTGGAACACCTCGCCCTCGCCCATCAACGCCAGCGCGACCGCCGCCAGCGGTGCGAGGTCGCCGGAGCAGCCGAGCGAACCGTACTCGTGCACGACCGGCGTGATGTCCGCGTTGAGCAGCGCCGCAAGCGTTTGCGCCGTCTGCGGGCGCACGCCGGTGTAGCCGCTGGCCAGCGTGCGCAGACGCAGCAGCATCAGCGCGCGCACCACCTCGGTCTCCACCGCGGGCCCGGCGCCCGCGGCGTGCGAGCGGATCAGGCTGCGCTGCAGCGCGGTGCGGCTCTCGACGGGAATGTGGCGCGTGGCGAGCGCGCCGAACCCGGTCGAGACCCCGTAGGTCGGCGACGTGGCGTCGGCGAGGTCTTCGATGTGCTGGCGAGTGGCGGCGAGGTTCTTCTCGACCGCCTCGGCGAGCCCGACGTGCGCGTGCCCGCGGACAACGTCGACGACCTGCGCCGCGGTCATCGGCTTCGAGCTCAGGAGGACTGGTTCCGGCATGCCGCCATTGCACCTCCCGGCGGGCTGCGGCGACAGTGCGGAGTTGGCGGTAGTGTCTGGGATTCAAGACAGCACGTGGCGAGAGCCTCGGCTACCGGAGCGAACGGACCCCTCATACTCCGTCTGGGCGGTGCGAGGGGTCCCCTCGCACCATTTCCCGAGGAGGCAGAGGAGTCCCCGGTGAGCAGTTCCGACGTCCCTGCCCTGCGCAACGGCCTCTCCGTCCTGCGCCTGCTGGCCGGCCACGCGGGCCCAGTGTCAGCCGCTGCCATCGCCAGAGACCTGGAACTGCCGCGGTCCACGACCTACCACCTGCTGAACGAACTGACCGCAGCCGGCTTCGTCACCCACCTGCCCGCCGAACGCCGCTACGGCCTGGGCATCGCCGCCTTCGAACTCGGCTCGGCCTACCTGCGCCACGACCCGCTGGAACGCTTGGCCGGGCCGTTGCTGCGCAAACTGGTAGACCGCATCGGTCACACCGCCCACCTGGGCGTCCTGCACGGCAACGAGTCCCTGTACCTGATCAAGGAACGCCCAGCCCGCCCAGAAACGCTGGTCACCGACGTCGGCGTACGCCTCCCCGCCCACCTGACCGCCTCCGGCCGCGCGATGCTGCAACACCTGCCAGCCGCACACGTCCGCGCCCTGTTCCCGGCTGCCGCGTCGTTCGTCCTGCGCACACCGCGCGGCCCCAATTCGCTGGCCGCACTACGCCGCACGTTGGCGACCGAACGCCGCCTGGGCTGGTCAGTGGAGGATGGCCACGTGACGGCCGGTTTCGCGTCTGTCGCCGCGCCGGTGTTTGACCACGGCTCGCGCCCGATGGCGGCGATCAGCGTGACGTTGCGCCATCTTTGCCCAGACGACGTTCCGTGCGACGAAACCTTTCCCGCCCTAGCCGAAGCCGTCGCGGCCACCGCAGACACGCTCACGACACATATCGGCGGCAATCGGCCGGACTGAGGTCAGGACTCGAGAACCGCAGACCGGCGTTACGAAACAAAAAGTTAACAGGTCTCAATCTTCAAACAGCCCCTGAACAGGGAAAACCCTCCTCACAGCACTCCTTGCCAGGGGAAAAATACTATGCTAAGTTCCCTTTTCAGGGACACTTCTATGTCCGCAAGCCCACCGGCAGGCACCGGTCGGGCTTTTTTGTTTTTCAGGGCCTTCGTGTTCACCGCGAAGGCCCGTTTTCGTAAGGAGACCCGATGCACTCGATCACCGACACCACCGCAGCCTTCGCCACCCTGGCGATGTGCATGTGGTGCACCAGTGCCATCATCGCGATGCGCACCATCCGAACCATCGCCACCACCGCGATCAACCGGGCGAACCCCTGTGACCTCGCAGCAGTACTTGGCGCACTGCCAGGAATGACGAACGAAATCAGCCGCCTCCGGGTCATCGCAAGAGGACTCGCATGAACCAGTCCGACCCGACAGCCAAAGCGGCTATCCACTCGAGCGACGACGACGTAGTCGGCGTCGCGCTCGCTCAGATGACGGGCTATGTCGCAGACTTTGTTGTCTTGCACGATGCCTTTGAGGTTCCCGTCGCGACTCTGGTCCGGCTCTTCAAGGCGCGCGCCGTTCGAGTACTCGATGACTACGATTACCTGGGCCGCACGCATAGTATTCTTCGCTCAGGACGGCGACAGCTACGCGAGCTGCTCCTAGAAAGAGGCCTTGCCGAAGACGAACTGGACTGGAACAGCTCGCCGGCAGTGCGCAAAATCGGCTCACGCCACGGCGTGGACACCCTCTTAGAATGTCGGCACTGTCGCCAGTCGAAGATCCCCGTTCTAGGAAAACAAACCGGCAGACCCCGCGAGTACTGCTCCCCCTCCTGCAAGCAGGCCGCATACCGAGAACGTAGGGCAAACCCGGCGACAGTCGCCGCAAGGCTCAACGATCCCGAAAACGGCATAATGCCCTGCTTCGCCGGAATCGAAAGACGGATTCCGATTGACATCCGTTTCGGACTCGTAGAACTGGCCAACAACAAAGCTATCCGCATGGAACAGGTCCTGCTCGAAGACGTCGCAGCCAGCCCGGAAGCCGAACGCTACCTAGCCCGCCGCTGGCCGAACGCAAGCCCCTTGGCTGGAGCCGCACGCGCCGGGCTGGCGTACGCAGAAAGACGCGGCACCCACGTGCAAGAGGTGTTCCTGCACGGCAAGGACATCCAAGAACGAATAACCCCTTACTCCGTCTGCTTTGACTGTCGCTACCTGCACGCGATGCCACGGATCTTCACCGAGTATGGCTGCACAGAGTGGCTAGAGATACCCCGACCGTCACCCACCGGAACCCTGATCGCCCTAAGGATCAACCCCCTGAACCACACCTACCTAGCAACCTTCGACTGGAAGTAGCCACCCACCTAAGGCGACCACAACGACGGGGGTCCAGGGGGCGCAGCCCCCTGGCGGGGGTTTGGGGGTCCGACCCCCAAAGCCAGATACGAAGAAGAGCCCTGGCCAACGCGTAAGCGTGGCAGGGCTCTCCCGCGAATCGAGTGGAGGTGCCGGGAATTGAACCCGGGTCCTCTAGCGCCTCCTCAAGGCTTCTCCGTGCGCAGTCCGCTCTGTCTCTGCTTGGCCCCTTCAGTCACGCGAACAAGCTGAAGTGACGAGCCCAGCCACTGTTTGCTTCCCTGCCAGGCCCCGTGGCCGGGACTGGAGGTGAGCCTCCTAGCTGATGCCGGAAACCGGGTCGGAGGCGACCCCGGGCCGACAGACTTGCTCTACTGCGATCAGGCAGCGAGAGCGAAGTCGCGCTGGCTATTGGCCTTGGCGCTTATTAGGTTGCGATGACGCTTGCGGTGGTCTCTCGCCTGCACCGGCACGCTTCCCTTGATTCAACGTCCAGAGTCGAAACCGTTCACCCCCTTGTAGGTGCTCGTAACCTACCCATCATAACTCCCCCGGCAACCCGATAATTCCGGCATGGGCCCGCGGGCGGGGTAGGGCTGTCCCCACCTCCAAGATGCCCGCTCGCCCCCTGGTTGCCCGGGGCCGGCCCGGCCATGCTGAGCAGGTCAGATTCCGCAGTGAGGGAGCCCCGCCATGGTCACCGTGCCCGCCGGTCGCAGTTTTGGGCGCCGCACTCCGCCGTTGGGCGGGGCGCTGGCTTATCTGCTGCTCAACCTGCCCATCGGCATCCTCTCGTTCACGCTGATCGTGACGCTGGCGTCGGCCGGGCTCGGGACGCTCGTCGTGTGGCTGGGCGTTCCGCTGCTCGCGCTGCTCGTCCTGTTCGCGCGGACCGCCGGGCGGGTCGAGCGGGGGCGGGTGTTCGCGCTGCTGGACGTCTACGTCGACGACCCCTATCTGCCGTTGCCGCCGTCGGGGCTGAAGCAGCGCTGGCTGACCCGGCTGAAGGACCCGGCGACCTGGCGCGACCTGTCCTACCTTTTCCTGCTCTTCCCGCTCGGCCTGGCGGAGTTCGTGCTGGTCGTGACGGTGTGGGCGGTCAGCTTGGGCCTGGTCGCGCTGCCGGTCTACTACCGCTTCCTTCCGGACGGGGTCTACGCCTTCCCGAGCTACGATGTGCCTTGGTTCGTCGTCGACTCGACGGTGACCGCGCTGCCGTGGGCGGCGCTGGGGGTGTTGTTCGCCGCGATCGCCGTGGCCCTGACGAAGGGGCTGGCGGCGCTGCACGCGGCGTTCGCGACCGGGCTGCTGCGGCCCACCGTCGCCCAGCGGCGTCGCATGGAGCGCTCGTGGAACGAGATCGACGGGATCACGGTGGCCGGATGACTTCGCAAGAACCGCCTCCGGAGCACCCGCGCCCGAATCCGGCTCGCACGATCGGATACATGATCCCGTCGTTCGTGCTGCGGCTGCTGCAGTTCATCCTCATCGTGGTCGGCGGGACCCTCGGCACGGGCACGCTCATCATCTGGATCGGCTTCCCGATCCTGCTGGCGGTCACCGGGTTCATCCGCTGGTCGGGCGACCTCGAACGGCGCTGGACCCGCCGGATGCTCGGCACCCCGCTCGGCCCGGTCGAGCGGCTGCCGCTGGACGGGCAGTCGCTGACCCGCCGCTGGCTGACCCGGCTGTCCGACCCGACGACCTGGCGCGACCTGGCTTACCTGATGGTCGCGTTCCCGCTGGCGATCGTCGAACTGCCGATCGCGATCGCGTCGATCGTGCTGCTGCCGATGGCGATCTGGGTGACGCCGTGGCTGGGCTGGCTGCACGGCAACCTGGCGCTGTCGATGCTGGGCCCGAACCGCACGAAGAAGCTCGAAAGGAAGGCTGAGCACCTGCAGGCGTCGCGGGCTCGTGGCGTCGACGCCGCGGAGGCCGAGCGCCGCCGGATCGAGCGCGACCTGCACGACGGCGCCCAGCAGCGGCTCGTGGCCGTCGCGATGAGCCTCGGCCGGGCGAAGTCGAAGTTCGACAACGACCCGAACGCGGTGCGCGATCTCATCGACGAGGCGCATTCGGACGCCAAGCTCGCCGTTTCCGAGCTGCGCGACCTCGCTCGCGGCATCTACCCCGCCGTGCTCGGCGACCGCGGTCTCGACGCGGCTCTGTCCGCGCAGGCAGCGAAGTCGCCGATCCCGGTGGACGTGCACGTCAACGTCGAGCCGCGGCCGCCCGCCGCGGTCGAGACCACGGCGTACTTCATCGTCGGCGAGACCCTCACCAACATCGCCAAGCACTCCGGAGCGACCGAGGCGACGGTGAAGGTGTGGCGCTCGGACACGCACGTCATCACCGAAATCACCGACAACGGCCACGGCGGCGCCGAGGTTCGCCCTGGCGGCGGGCTCGCCGGGCTGGCCGACCGAGCGGCGACCATCGACGGCGTGATCACCGTCGTGAGCCCGGTCGGCGGGCCGACGGTCATCAGAGCGGACCTGCCGTGTCAATGGTGACCCGTCCGTGAGTGAATAGCCTCCGGGAGCTTTTCACTCACGGACCTGGGGGCTTTGATGCGAGTAGTGATCGCCGAAGACGCCGTGTTGCTTCGGGCCGGGGTCACCCGGTTGCTCGCCGACGAGGGCATCGAGACGGTCGCCGCGGTCGACAACGGCGACGATCTGCTCGGCGCGATCACCGAACACCGTCCTGACCTGGCGATTGTCGACGTCCGGATGCCGCCGACGTTCACCGACGAGGGCTTGCGCGCGGCGCTGGCCGCCCGCAAGGAGATCGCTGGCCTGCCGGTGCTCGTGCTGTCGCAGTACGTCGAGGAAAGCTACGCGGTCGAGCTGCTGTCCGGCGGCGCCGGCGGCGTCGGCTACCTGCTGAAAGAGCGCGTCGCCGACGTGGACGAGTTCCTGGACGCGGTCCGCCGCGTCGCGGACGGAGGCACCGCCATCGACCCCGACGTCATCGCCCAGCTGATGGCCCGCGGCCGCCGCAACCCGCTCGATTCGCTCACCGCGCGCGAATCCGAGGTGCTCGGACTGATGGCGCAGGGACTGTCCAACAACGCCATCGCGAACTCGCTGGTCGTGTCGCACGGAGCGGTCGAAAAGCACATCGGCAACATCTTCGCGAAGCTCGGTCTCGAGGCCAGTTCCGAAGAACATCGCCGGGTTCGCGCGGTGCTGACCTACCTTGGCCGTTAAAGCCTGGCCGTTAAAACCCTGACCGCTGAAACCCCTCACTCGAACTGACGGCAGCCCGGGCGGGCGTCCCTCGCCTACCATGGACTGATGCCGCCCGAACCGAGCGAGGAGAACCCGATGTCCGACCGCAGCGTCCGCTTCTTCGGCGGCCCGCTCGACGGCCGGGTGCAGGAACTCGCCGACGAGGAACCGGTTCCGGGCACCGTCGTGCGCCACATCCACCTGCACGGCGGCCCGAAAATCGAGACGCGGTACGAACTCGGCCTCACCGAGGACGGCTGGGCGTACCGGGTCCAGGCGCACGAATCCGAACCGGAGCCCGACACCCTCCCGTAGCGAGGTAGGGCAAACCCCACCTCGCACCCCCTGCTGGCCAGAGCCCCTTTTCGGTGGTCTGCACCGCTGTTTCCGCGCCCGGAAACCGACAAGCTCTTCAGCATGACGACGAGCCAGCTGCCGACCCGCGCCCCACGGGCGTCCCGGGACAAGTTTCTCGACGTGGTGCGCGCCGGAGCGATCCTCGCGGTGGTCGCGCAGCACTGGACGATGCCGGTGCTTTCCTTCTCCGGCAACACTCTCTCCACCGGCAACGCCCTCGCGACGCCGGGCTGGTGGATCATCACCTGGGCCTCGCAAGTCATGCCCCTGGTCTTTTTCGCCGGCGGCGCGGCGAACCTGATCTCCTTGCGCCGCGCGGAATCCACCCGCGCCTGGTTCGCCGGACGCGTGCGCCGGCTGCTCGTTCCGGTGCTGCCGCTCATGGCGGTGTGGCTCGTCGTGCCGGATCTGTTGCACGGCCTGGGAGTTCCGCCACAGCCAGTACAGGTGGCCAGCGCGATCGCCGCGCAGCTGCTGTGGTTCCTGTCGGTCTACCTGCTCACCGTGCTGCTCACGCCGCTGATGGTCGCCGCACACCGGCGCTGGGGTCTCGCGGTGCCGGCGGCACTGGCCGGGCTGGGCGTTCTCGTTGACGTGGCACGGTTTTCCGACCTCGGCCTGATCGGGTATGCCAACGCCGTCATCGTCTGGGTCGCCGTGCACCAGCTCGGTTTCCACTACGTCGAAGGCCGCCTCGGCTCGCTCAGCCGCCGTGCCGCGCTCGCCGTGTCCGCCGCCGGTTTCGGGGTGACGGCGCTGCTGGTCGCGTTCGGTCCGTACCCGGCGAGCATGATCGGCATGCCAGGCGCGCCGGTGTCCAACATGAGCCCGCCGACCGTCCTGCTGCTGTTCCTGGCGCTCGGCCAGATCGGCTTCCTGCTGGCGTTCCGCGAGAAGCTCGTCTCGCTCCCCCGCGTCACGGCCGCGCTCAGCTGGCTCAGCCCGCGGTTCATGTCGGTCTACCTGTGGCACATGCCGGCGCTGGTCGTGGTTTCCGGCGTGACCGTCTTCGGCCTCGGCTACTCGACGCCGACCCCGGGTTCGTCGATGTGGTTCCTCATGGCACCCGCCTGGTTCGCGGTGTGCGGCGCGGTGCTGCTGGGCCTGCTGCGCCTGTTCGAGCGCTTCGAGATGCAGCCAGACGGCCTGGTCGTGACCGCTCGGACGCCGCAGCTGGTGCTGGCGGGCCTGCTCGCCTCCGGCGGTCTCCTCGGCCTGGCCGCGCACGGGTTCGCACCGCTGCGCGACGGCGTGCTGAACGGTCCGCTGCCATGGGTGGCGCTGGTCGCGGCCGGGTTCGCCCTCGCCGGACGTCAGCTGTCGCTGCCGCGCGGCCGGGCCCTCGTGGCGGTCAAACGCTGAGCAGCTTCGCGGGGGTGTCGTGCAGCACCGCTCGCAGGAATGGCTCGCCAAGGCGATCGTCGGCTGCCCAGCCGGCGATCGCCTTCAGCTGTGTGGCGTAGGAGTACGGGATGTTCGGGAAGTCGGTGCCGAGCACCACGCGGTCAGCCACCTCCGCCAGCCGGACCGTCCAGTCCGAAGGCAGCGGCGACATCGCCTCCGAGAACGGCACGCCGACCATGGTGGTGTCCAGGTGCACCCGCGGGTAGCGCGCCATCAGCTCGAACGCGGTGGTGAACTGGGGCATCGCCGCGTGCGCGAGGACAGCGGTGAGCCGAGGATGCCGCTGCAGGACTTCCTCGAACACCTCGAGCCCGGTGAAATCGCCGCGCAACGGCCCGTGTCCACAGTGGATCACCACCGGCACGCCCGCTTCGGACAGCGAGCCCCACACGCCATCGAGCAGCTCGTCCCGCGGGTCGTACGCGCCGACCTGAACGTGCGCCTTGAAGCACCGGGCTCCCGCGCGCAACGCATTGTCTACATAGGACGCCGCGCCCGGCTCCGGGTAGAACGTGCCAGTCGGCACCGCTTCCGGAACCTGCTCGGCGAACTCCAAAACCCACGACGTGAGCCACTCCGCCATGCCCGGCTTGTGCGGGTACACCAGCGGCGCGAAGGCTTTCACGCCCAACGCGCGCAGCGTTTCGATCCGCTCCGCCTCGGGCGTGCGGTAGTGGATCGGCCAGGGTGTGCCGTAGTGCTGCTCGGCGCGGTCGAAATACGCCCACACCTTGTCCAGCACCGGCTTCGGCAGGAAGTGGACGTGCAGGTCGACGATTCCGTCGAGGCCGAGCCCGGCGATCCAGCCCGGGACGTCGGCGTCGGCGGCCGGACCCGCGCTCACTCCGTGAACCGGCCCTTCAACGCCCGTCCCATCGCGCGGCTGATGTCCTTCTGCGCGTCGCGTTTGGCGAGCGACTGGCGCTTGTCGTAGGCCTTCTTGCCTCGCGCGAGCGCGATCTCGACCTTGACCTTGCCGTCCTTGAAGTACATCGACAGCGGCACCAGCGACAGACCGCTTTCCTTGGTCTTGCCGATGAGCCGCTCGATCTCGCGCCGGTGCAGCAGCAGCTTGCGCGTGCGCCGCGGCATGTGGTTGGTCCAGGTGCCCTGGGTGTACTCGGGGATGTGGACGTTGCGCAGCCACACCTCGCCGTCGTCCACCGTCGCGAACGCGTCCACAAGCGACGCTTTGCCGGCCCGCAGGCTTTTCACCTCTGTGCCCACCAGCACCATCCCGGCCTCGTAGGTGTCCAGGATGGAGTAGTCGTGCCGAGCCTTGCGGTTCGACGCGATGACCTTCTGTCCACGTTCCTTGGGCATACCGGCCAGTTTACGTGGCGTCCAGGCGATCAAGCACGCCGGTTTACGGCCGGTCACCCGGCGAAGTCAGTGCTGCTGGAGACGCACGAACCGCCCGGCGAAAACGTTCGCCGGGCGGTTCGGATGCGAAGAAAGCGGCTAGTGGCGCACGTACAGGCGCAGCGTCACGTACCCGGTGATCGCCGAGATCACGATCGACACCGCCAGCAGGATCGGCGCGACCGGGAACAGCACCTCGAGCGTGGTGATCTGCGGGAACACTTCGCCGGTGAAGACCGTGTCGAGGAAGGACAGCTTCGTCAGAAGCAGGAACACCACCCCGAGCACGGCGCCGACCGTGCCGGCGACCACCGCCTCCAAGAGGAACGGCAGCTGGGTATACCACCGCGTCGCGCCCACCAGGCGCATGATGCCGACTTCCGTCCGCCTCGTGAACGCCGAAACCTGAATGGTGTTCGCGATCAGCAGGAGCGCGGCGACGGCCATGATGAGCGCCATCACGAACGCGATGTTCCGGACGCCGTTGAAGACGTTGAACACGCGGTCGAGGAACTTCTTCTGGTCGTCGACCTTCTTGACGCCGGGCTGGCCGGTGTACTGCTTGATGATCGCGTCGGACCGGTCCGGGTCCTTCAGCTTCACCTGCAGCGACGCGGGCAGCGCCTCGGGGCCGGTCAGCTCGAGCAGTTCGGGCTGGCTCGCGAAGATCTTCTTGAACCGGTCGTAGGCCTGGTCGCGGTTCTCGTAGACGACCGACTCGACACCGGGGTTGTTCTGCAGCGACTGGCGGAGCCCGTTGCAGAGTGCCTGGGTGCAGTTCTTGTCGTTCGCGCTCACGTCGTCGACCAGCGAGACCGAAACTTCGACTTCGGCGAGGAAGTTCGCCTTCATCTTGTCGATCGTGCGCACGGCGAGCAGACCGCCGCCGAGCATGGCGAGCGAGACCGCGGTGGTGAGGATCATCGCGATGGTCATCGTGACGTTCCGGCGCAACCCGGTGACGACCTCGCTGAAGACGAAACTGGCTCGCATCGCTCTAGTAATTCCTTGGGTCGGGGCGGAAAAGGGCGGGGTGCGTCAGCGGCCGATGCCGTAGACGCCGCGGGCGTCGTCGCGGATCACGCGACCGAGCTGCAGCTCGACGACCCGCCGCCGCATCGAGTCCACGATGGAATGGTCGTGCGTGGCCATCAGCACGGTGGTGCCGGTGCGGTTGATCCGCTCCAGCAGCAGCATGATGTCCTGGCTGGTGTCCGGGTCGAGGTTCCCGGTGGGCTCGTCGGCGAGAAGCACGAGCGGGCGGTTCACGAACGCGCGGGCGATCGCCACGCGCTGCTGCTCGCCGCCGGAGAGCTCGTTGGGCAGCCGGTCGGCTTTGCCGTCGAGGCCCACGAGTTCGAGCACCTCGGGCACGACCTTGCGGATCGTGGGCCGCGGTTTCCCGATGACCTCGAGGGCGAACGCCACGTTTTCCGCGACGGTTTTGTTGGCCAGCAGCCGGAAGTCCTGGAACACGCAGCCGATGGTCTGGCGCAGGCGGGGGACCCTGCGCCGGGCGAGCTTGGCGACGTCGAAGTTCGACACCATGACCCGTCCCTTGGAGGGCACCTCTTCCCGCAGCAGCAGCCGCAGGAACGTCGACTTCCCGGAACCGGACGGGCCGATGAGGAAGACGAACTCACCCTTGTCGATCTCGACCGACACCCGTTCGAGGGCGGGACGGGTCGAGGTCTTGTAGACCTTGGAAACCTCTTCGAGCCGGATCACGGTTCGGCATCCTACCCATGGGCCCCGTTAAGCCCGGGTTGCCGGTGCCTTGGGTGACCCGCGCCTCGTCCCGGCGCGGGTCGCCGCCGCGTCGCGGATCAGACCGCGTTCGCCTGCTTGCGCCAGCGGATTCCGGCTTCCAGGAAGCCGTCGATGTCGCCGTCGAGGACCGCGGTGGGGTTGCCGACCTCGAATTCTGTGCGCAGGTCCTTGACCATCTGGTAGGGGTGCAGCACGTAGGAGCGCATCTGGTTGCCCCAGCTGGAGCCGCCGTCCTTGAGCGCGTCCATTTCGGCCCGTTCCTCCTCCTTTTTGCGCTGCAGGAGACGCGCCTGGAGGACCTTCATCGCGGCCGCCTTGTTCTGCAGCTGCGATTTCTCGTTCTGGCACGAGACGACGATGCCGGTCGGGATGTGCGTGAGGCGGACCGCGGAGTCGGTGGTGTTGACGCTCTGGCCGCCGGGGCCGGACGAGCGGTACACGTCGACGCGGATGTCCTTTTCCGGGATGTCGACGTGGTCGACTTCCTCGACCTCGGGCAGGACCTCGACGTGCGCGAAGGACGTCTGCCGGCGGCTCTGGTTGTCGAACGGCGAGATCCGCACGAGGCGGTGGGTGCCTTGTTCGACCGAGAGGGTGCCGTAGACGTACGGGGCGGTCACCTTGAAGGTGGCGGACTTGATGCCCGCTTCTTCGGCGTAGGAGATGTCGAAGACGTCTGTCGGGTAGCCGTGCCGCTCGGCCCAGCGCAGGTACATGCGCAGGAGCATTTCGGCGAAGTCGGCCGCGTCGACGCCGCCCGCTTCGGAGCGGATGTTGACGACGGCGTTGCGGTCGTCGTATTCGCCGGACAGCAGGGTGCGGACTTCGAGCGCGTCGATGTCTTTGCCGAGGTCGGCGAGGTCGCTCTCGGCCTCGGTCATGCTGCCGCTGTCGCCCTCGTCGGCGGCGAGCTCGTAGAGGACGCCGAGGTCGTCGAGGCGCTGGCGCAGTTCGGAGACGCGGCGCAGCTCGGCCTGCCGGTGGGACAGCTGGCTGGTGACCTGCTGGGCCTCTTCCACGTTGTCCCAGAGGGTGGGGCTGGACGCCTGTTCCTCGAGCTCGGCGACCTGGGCCCGCAGCGCGTCGAGGTCCATCACCGACTCGATCTGCGTCAGTTTGCCGGTCAGGTCCTTCAGCGCCGCATCGAACTCATCACTCACGTCGGACAACGTTACGGCAAAACCCACGACCGGTCGCGAACCGGTCGTGGGGCCGTGGCGGAGCTCAGGCCTGGGGGATCGAGTCGAGCAGCTTCAGGGCGGCCTTGGCCTGCGCCTGTGCGAACTCGGCGACTGCCTTGGCGTAGGGGCCGTCGGCGGTCTTGGTGGCGTTCTTGGCCTCTTCGAGCTGCGCCTGGTAGGTGGTGCGAGCGCTGTCGAGCAGTGCGCTGCGCTGTTTGGCCGTCAAGGAGCCGGCGTGCACGAGCCGCAGGATGAGCGGGCTGCGCAGGTGGTCGGGTCCGGCCTCGGACGTGAGCCACGTCTTGAAGGCCTTCTTGCCTGCCGCGGTGAGCACGTACTGCTGGCTCGAACGGGGTCCCTGCTTGCCGAGCCGGACGAGACCCTCTTTCGAGAGCGCCGGGAGCTCGCGGTAGACCTGGCTGCGGGTGACGCTGAAGAAGGCGCCGAAACGCTCGTCGGCGCCCGAGACCAGCTGCCCGCCCGTGGCGGGGCCGTCGTGGAGCAGACCGAGCAGAGCGGCGGCGGTTGCATTCAATTCGGACACCCCTCTACGGTCCCACTTATCCGTCGCTGTGTCCACAGTGGTCACCAATCAGTCCATTGTGGCCAGCGGCAACCCCTCTAACAGCCCAGTCCGCAGGTATGTCCACAATAGACTCTGCCACTCTGCGCAACCACCGCCGAAACGATCACCGCGCCGCAACCACCACCCGAGCGACGGCCAAATGGCGCACAAAAAAGCCGGGGGGGGGGGGTGCGCGCCGTCCCCCGCGGTGTGTGGGAGTATGGGGCGGAGGGGTTTGAACAGGGGGCGCGGGGGGTTTGGCCGGGGGGGCGACCGGAGGGTGGCACCCCAGGAGGGTGGAAACA